>NZ_JAPJZK010000001.1:3442803-3742864 GCF_026309355.1 Spartinivicinus marinus | reverse complement strand
GTCCATATTTCTCGAAGCTTAAATAAAACAGCACAAAACTCATCTCTATACTGCACAACTTATCCTTGTCATTCTTGTGCAAGACATATTGTATGTGCAGGTATTAAAGAGGTAATTTATCTGGAGCCTTATGAAAAAAGCTTAGCCTCCAAACTTCATGCAGACTCTATAATTTGCTCTTCTGAGAGCCATAGTAATAAAGTTATTTTTCGGTCTTTTAGTGGTGTATCCCCAAGAAGATATTTTGCTTTTTTTTCTATGAAAGGAAATAGGAAAGATGAAGTAACTGGAAAATTTAAAGAAATTGACCTACGAAATGCTTCTCAAGTTGAAAAGCAATTCTTAGATGGTTATACAGACTATGAGAATAAAGTTTTGAAACACCTGGAAGACGTACACAATATAAAGCCTAAAATCAAAAATTAGCAAAACTCTCTCCAATCATGATTAGGCTCATAAGAACTTTGCGCTCCAGCTTCCTCAATAAACTTGCCATAATGTCTATTGATCATCTCAATACCCTGATGCCCCATTTGGCTAGCAATCCAGAATAGATTTTCATTCCTGGCAATCATCAAGCAAGCAAAGGTGTGTCTAGTCTGATAGGGATTGCGATACCGTAGCCTTGTACTTTTAATTGCAGGCATCCACGCCCGCTTTCTTATTTGCTGATCATCATCCCATGATTGATTAGTCCTTGGGTTATGGAAAACGTATTCACCCTCCCCTGTATACGTCAGTTGATCTGTAAGAGCTTGCAATGCTGGAGGAAATAAAACTATCTCCCTCTCCCCTTTTTCACCTGTTTTGGTGCCCTTCATCTGCCTTTCTACTTTAGCTTGATCAATCAGCACTTTTCCTCTAGGCAAATCCACCTTATTCCAAGTTAAACCAATTAGCTCGCTAGTACGAACACCTGTAAAAAAGGCAAATTTATATGCATTGTGTACCTGCCCTTCCATGGCCTTTAACAGTATTTCAATTTCAGTCGGTGTAAATGGATCAATTTTATAGTCACTTCTCCTAGCCTCTTTATGAACCACATCATCAAGCGAGATAGAATCCATAGGTGACTTAGCGATAATCCCATCTACAACAGCCAGCCGAAGCACTTTAACCAAAGGAATAAGATGGTTAGCAATTGTCTTGCGTTTACAGTCCTTTGACTTAATCCACTGACGAATACGCTTAGGCGTTAGCTCAGTAGCTAATATATCACCAAACTCCGGCAGTAGTTGCCCTTCTATCGAGCGACGGTAACGAAGCTCAGTTGAGGGTTCAACTGTACGGGATAAATCAGCCGTATACTCATTAAGCAATTCAGCTACAGTGATATTTTCACGAGTGTGTTCACCAAATAATTTACATTTAGGTGACTCTGGAAAATATTCACTGTACTTAAATAAACCTCTATTTATTTTGCTAACGATTTCTGACCTCAGCGATTCAGCATACTTAATATTGGCCTTATTTGGCTTAAGCCTAAGCGTCTCACGACACTGAACACCACGATAAGAAAAGGCAACTTGAATAGACTCTGTTCGGTTATTTTGCCGAATACTGATACCCACAGGCAATTTACTACTCACTAGTGCCTCCTAGGTTCACTTTTTTGAGCCCACTTTTCTACTGCCTCAAGGTTTACCCAAACTCGCCCATCACTACAGGTTCGATACTCACGATCACGTAAAAAAACACCTTTCTTTTGTTTATTGGCGAATGCATCCCGTGTATCACCAGATAATTCTAAATATCTATTTAGCTTAACCCACTTAAGTTGCATTTCATTCTCCTTAAGCAACATTTAATGAATTTTTAGGCTTAACTTTTTTCTTCCTTGCTTCCAGCTCACTTCGTAATATTTTAATCTCTCTCGGTGCATCAAAATAGAAACGCACCTGACCACCAATAAGACGAATAAAAAACGTAATGTCATCATCTAATTTTTGATAAAGCTCGTAAGGTACCTCTTTGATAGCTAATTGTTTATACATTACGACACCGATCCGAGCCGATTTTCGATTAAACCCACCCAGTGAAATTCTGATATCGTTACCAATATTTATGGATTGTCCGTATTTTCGCGTGAGTGCTAGCATAGTGATTCCTTAATGGTTAACCGGTACAACAGGTATATTGTTGAGGGTGTAGGGTGGTTTACATTTGCCGTTAGTCTTGGTTAGTAAATTTTTCCTCAGCTTTTCATATTGTTTAACGTCTAATTGTATTCTCTCAGGCTTTCGTCCATCTGCCTTGGCTAGCTTGTAATAGTTAATATACTTCCTCATTCTCTCAACAACCTTTCTATTTTCTCTGGATAAATGCATCTGGTTAATTTCCATAAGCCATCTCCTTTATTGTCTCGGGTAGAAACTCATAATTAATTATTTTTTTATATTTGCCTTCCGGTTTAACCTGAATAGCCGAAGGGGTTTTGACTTTATTATTATTTAAATACTCTAAGGCACTATCACAATTATTCGGGCAGGGTGGTTGATACCCGACCCGTTGTACCCACCAGGTTAATGCCCGATGTTTCGGAAAACCGGTATGCTCAAAGCAAACCCATTCATCAAAAAACTCTGTACCACATTGATAAGTGACTTTGACCGAATTATTTGAAAACGCCTTGCTATGCAGTTGATAAAACACGGCTTCCACTGGATACCATTCGGCCTGCTGCATGGCAGATAAGACGGCTTTATTGCTGGCTGTCGCTTTGTGAGGGGCTTGAGGTGGAAAAATATACCCACAATCAGGGCACTCTGATGCAAAACATGGAATAAATAACTGACATTTAGGGCATTCCTTAACAGGCATTTCGCCCGGCTCTTTTTTCTTGCCTGCATTCCTAACTTTGATTTGATCAATTGGCCCATGGCGTTCAACATTGCCACCATAATCCAATACCAGGCAGTTAGCCTTGCCGGTTTCGGGGGATATTCTCAGACCTCGACCCAGTACCTGGACATAAAGCCCAGCGGACTTAGTGGAGCGCAATAACGCAATTAGGTCGGTTCTGGGTGCATCAAAGCCGGTGGTAAGCACACCCTGACTAATTAAGCAGCGTATACTGCCTTCTTGAAAACACCTGATCAAACTAGAACGATGCTTAATCGGGGTTTTACCGTGTACTAGACCCACGGTAATTCCTCGTTTTTTTAACTTGTCTTCTATTTCCAAGCAGTGATTAACCGATACCCCAAAGATCAACCAGCTTTTTCGGTCTGCGCCTAACTCAATAATTTCAGCCAAGGCTTTATCAGTTAAGTCATCTTTATTAACCGCCTTTTCCATATCCTTAGTGGCATAGTCGCCATTCTGGGTCCGTACGCCTGTAAGGTCTATCTTCTGTCGTCCGCCTTTGGTAACCAAGGGAGATAAATAGCCATCATCAATTAATTGCTGAATATCAGTTTCATAGACAATCTCATCGAATAAGGCATTGTCACCTTGAGTCAGCAAGCCAGATTTCATTCGATACGGTGTCGCTGAGAACCCAATGACTTTAATATTGGGATTCATCTTTGTTGCATCGGCAAAAAACTGGCTGTACATGGTGGTGTCTTTGGCGGCATTAATTAAGTGGCATTCATCGACAATAATTAAATTGAATGGTCCTAAATCAAATGCTTTGGAATACACCGATTGAATACCAGCAAATAACACACTGGTATCAGTATCTTTACGTTTTAAACTGGCTGAGTAGACTCCCATATCAACTTCAGGGGCCAGGGTTTTTAGTTTGCTGTAATTCTGCTCCAGGATTTCTTTTACATGACTAAGAATTAAAATTCGCTGGTTAGGAAATTGGTTTAACACCAACTGACACCAAGCCGCTATCACCACCGACTTACCACCACCAGTGGAGATACAAATTAATGGGTTCCCAGTGGCACGATGAAAGTATTCAATTAATGCCTGAATCGCTTCCTGCTGATAAGGTCGAAGTTTCATGCCACCACCTTGGCATCAAAGTATTCTCGAATAGCCTCAACGTTTTTATCTTTTAATAGTGATAAGTCAGAAACGGCTCTTAATTCACTACTCTTGTAGTGTTGAGGTGCTTCACCCGTGGTAATAATTTCGCCAGTGGCTTTGATGACAAACTGATACCAGTAATCGCCACTGTCCAACACCTCTGCCCAGGGATACAACAGGTGAGGGTTAAACATATGACTCTGGCAGCCCCAGCGTTGTTGGTCATCAGTGGGGTTAAGTTGGTAACGTTCACATAGCCATTGACCATTTTCCACTGGGGTAGAATGCATACAGGTACGGCAGTTAACAGGCGGTAATTTCCCTTGATGGCAAACGGCTTGGTGATCACAAAACTTGCACTTAAAAAAGCTTGGGTCTTCGGTAAGCTTGTTTGGTGGTGCCGTTGAAAAAATTACATGACAGGCTTTATCAATAGCTTCTCTGGCATGGGGTTTATCATACTCAACCCGTTCACCATAAAGCTCGTCAGTGTTTTTATTGACGGCAATATAAAAGGCTCGCTCAAACCCGCCAAGATGCATATACACTTGCATTTGGGTGTAATGCTGGGGTTTGGATTCTTTTACTTTTTTCTTTTCTAACTCCTTAAAAGACTTCTCGCTATGGGTTTTCATCTCTACGACATGCGGTGTCTTTGGTGCTTCTGGAAAACCTTGACCAATCCCATCCATACTGCCACCAAAGTGGCCATCGCAAGCAACCACTCTAAATTGGTGGCCGGTCTTTGGGTCGACGGTATGAATTTGTACGCCAATAGCTCTAAGATTTTCAGCAAAGCGTGCTTCGGCTAATTGACCAGTTTCAAATAACCGGAGTACTTGGCCTGAATGATTACTAGGGGTACACCAATGGAAGTCATACCACAGCGCCCGTTGGCATTCTTTACCAATGATGGAAGCGCCTAAGTGCGCCCGAAAACCACTATCGGCATTTTGTTCATAATGTTTGTAAATGGCATTAACTGTTGTATTGCTGGCGTCAGGAATATGCATGTATTCACTCCCGGTAACCGAGTGTTGAAAGTGTCGTTTTTAATAAAATTAGTTATGGCAGTTGCAGTAAACTTTTTTCGTCCATAGCAGTCTTAGTAAATGGGTGTATAGTTACCCCTGCGTACCTTGGCATTGCTTCGTTGTTGTACTTTATGACCCAAGCCCGCGTTTACGAAGCAATGCTTTTTTAGTGCCTATTGTTCTGCTTGTTTAATTTCTTTCTCTGTTTTATCAATGGCATCTAGATAGGTTTGAATGTCTTCTGTGATAAGAACAACAGCTATCTCAGGGTTTCCATCACCATCCATTAACTTCAATTCTATTTTTCTTGTTTTTTGAGTCATCATATGTTGCAAAATGTCTTGTAGTTGGGTCTCCATATAAGTATCAATATTTGCTGTTAATAATGATTCCATTTTTGCTTCCTTATTATTGATTAAGTAATTTCCCACCCGCAGGTGGAACTTAATTAAACGGCTATTTTTGCTGCTTGCTCAGACGATGGCGTATTAAATACCGGCTGACCATTTGGACCACCAATATTCATGGGTTGTTGTTGAGGCTGAGCCGCTGGTTGTTGTATTGGCGCTTGGTTTATTTGTGGTTGTGCAGGTGGCTGCTGTTGCATCCCTTGTGGCGGCATAGTAGGCACAGCCGTTTGTTGGTAACTGCCCGGTGATGCCGGTTGTTGCATACCAAACTGATAAGCGGCAAAATGCTTAATAATATTTTTATCGCCATACTCCTTATCTTTTTTTATCCCTAAAGTTAACACACAGGGTTTCTGCAATAACTGATCTGTATCCTGCGCGTCAGGAATACCAATCGCATGGGCAATAGCCGACAGTCGTTGACGGCCTAGCTTTTCTGCCATGGTATTTTGATGGGTAATATTCACTGCATCAAAAATATTACGATTAGCAAACTCGCCTTCAGTAATCAGCCATTTACAGTTAATAAATTGGCCTGTATTTTTGGAGTTGGTTTTAATATCAGCTTCTACCAGCATTGCGATATAATCACCTGCAGGTAATACCTCAAATCCGGCATTAGGATCGTATTCACCTGTGTTAAATCCAAAACTTGCCATGGTTACTCTCCTTATACAGAGGGTTGTGGGTTAAGTGCATTGGTAAATGCCTCCCATGAAAGGGGCATTTTTTCGGGTAAATTAAAACGGTTTTTAGCGATATAAGCGGGTTTTTCGACGGTATGAATCAGCCGTTGCCCAGTAGAAATGCCTCGGGCTTTTTCTTTACCAAAGCCGACATCCGCTTTATTAATGTTGACTTGGTAATTACAGAACAAGACACAGTCCACCGATTCTTGAACCAAGCCACTGGCCTTGTCATTTAACTTAATTTGGTAGCGGTCATAGGAATCAGTTTCAGGGCTATCAAAGCGTTTAATATGGGTATGAGCGGTTAAAATATAAATCATGCCTTTTTGATTACGTAAGGCATCCAGCCAACCTAATATTTCACGCCAATAACGTAAGGCTTCCATATAGCCTTTTCCATAGCCAAAGTCTTCGATACTGTCTTTATTACATTGCTGAGCCGTATGCGACCAAATTAAGGGTTCTAAATGATCCAGTGAATCAAGCACCACGGTCTGAAAATTATGTTCCTCATTGTATAAAGCTGCTAACGCCTGTATTACATCAAAATAGCTTGTGAGCAATGGAAAGGAATTTAGCTCTAATTGACCGGCTCCATCTTCGGTAAATAAAAAGATAGGATTAGGCGCACCAGCAGCAAAGGTAGTTTTACCAATACCATGAGTCCCATAAATCAATATCCGTGGGGCCTTAATCCCGTTGGTTTTTGATATGCTGGCTAATGAAATGGCCATGGTTATTGCTCCACGCGTTCGACGCTGACGCTGGTTCTGGCAGGGGTGGAAATCACTGCATGAGCCGCTACATTGTAGGTTTTACTATCGGTTTTCATTAACTCCTTGAAAGCGGTAGTATTCACCTCATATTTCACCCGAAACAGGTTATTAAATAAGGTGGGGTTTATGGATTGCGCGACATCAGCTAATTTATTGACATCCACTTTGCGATTAACTTTAGCGTTAGTTTTTAGCTTGAAGTAATGAGTGGATTTACTGCAAGTACCTTCAGGTTTACGGCCAACTAATTCAATCAGTTTATCTTCAATAGCACGACGACTTTTTATCGCTTCTGTTTCTTGTTGTTTAGCAAACTCCCATTGATTAGCTAATTCATCGATCATATTAACGGGTTGTGGTTGTTGGATTGCATGCATGGTTTAACTCCTTGGGTTGCTCGGGTAATTAATGATTTATTCTTCTGCTATCCATTGATCAAAGCGGGCCTGATCGATAATGACGATTTTCGTTCTATCTTTTGCGTAATAAATTATCTTTTGCTGTTGGTTCCACTCAGTCACGAACTTGATGAGTTCTTCTCGACCAATAACCTTGGAACCCGGTTTGAGTCGTATAAAATCAATTTCACAGTCAAGTATTTCCGCTATGGGCAAGCCTTCCCATCGTTTTTCAAGTGCGGGATAGGCATACCACGGTGGTTCCTTACCTTCTGACTTATATTTTTCGATTAGCTGTTTTGCATTACCATCAAAGAACTTGGCTAACATGCTGAATCTTGCTAGCACTGGCACAAATAACTTAGTCAGGCAATCCTCAGCTTTTACTTGTTCTAGCTTTTTTAACCTCTCTTTAAGCTATTTTTCGTTTTGCTTTTTCAAGCATTTCACACAGTGAGTAGACTTTTTGGTTTTAATTTCCTCACCGCATGCACAATAGCGTTGAATATTATTAGTGATCAGTTGATGCATTAATGTCATGTCCTTCTCCTTTTTTCAGGCAATAAGGTGCCGTGGCTCTACAATTGAGCGTTTTTAAATTCAGCTATTTATTCGGTTTAGAACCCGGCAGGTTCTCTTAGTAATCTATGTTTCGTTTTATCGAGTTGATAACGTAATCGTATTCTTAGGCTGTTGTTAATCTTTAATAATTCGTGGTACTCCCTGGAGATTTTCTCCCACATAATTTCGGCTTCAGTTTTTTTCCTTCTTAATGCTTGGTTTGCTTTTAGCTCTCGTTCGGGTAATCGGGTAGCCATGGGTTTCATGCCGCTTTCTCTTCAGGTGCTTTTTCCTCAACCAATCCACCAAACGCCTTAATTAAGGTGTTAATAATTTCACTGATGGTTTGTTGAGTGACAAAAGCATTAACCCGGAGGTAATGAAGTTTGTCTTCTTCCTCGTCTGAATTTATATGAGATTCGGTGTAAGCATCATCAATTTTGAGTCGTTTAATTTGCATGTGTTCAGTGATATCAAAAGTGTAATGCATGCTTTCAAGCGTTAATTGCTTGACTTGACGTGATTGACAAAGCTCGATTATTTCTTCGTTTTGTAAGTCTTCTTTACGACAGTTAATAGCACCACCATCATGGTTGGTTATTTTGGCACTGTCACCTAACCAAAATGCAGAAAAATCTAAAGCCTCTTGAAATATCCAAGCCGTCATCTTGGCGCTAGGTTCATCTCTTGTCACCATTAGCTCACTAGAAAAACCACTCACTACTTGCCTAATAGCGCTCAACACATAATCAAGCACTGTATTATTACAGCTACCCACCACTAACCAACCGTTTTGTGTATCAATATAAGCATCAATGGTTTTATAAAGGCTAAAAGCACGCGGGAGTAATTCAATACGGACAGCCTCTTTTATTTGATCTTTTTCTTGCTTAGATAAGGGCTTACCGTTTTTTTCTTCGGCTTCTACAATACGTTTTTGGGCATGATGTTCAATCACGGTTTTAGGCAATATTTTTTCTTCGATTTTGTAACGGAATAAAACCAAGTGATCACCCATTAAAACAAAGTCATTGTCAGCAACTGGCGTAAAGCCATGGCTTAATTCCTGAGTTTTACCACAAGGCTGAAACGCATATTGTTGTAACCCACCCATTATTTTTTCCACTACCATATCTGAGTGGACTTTAAGTCTATAAATTGTTGCTTCCTTTATTGATGCCATTGTGTGGCTCCTTATACATATAATGTTGTTAAGTCATCATTCCGTCGAACAGGTCGTTGAGTAATGCGTACCTGGCGCGGTTGATTCGGGTCGTCGTCTTGGGCCAGGAGTGGTACTTCCGGTAGAGTAATCGCAGCTAATACCATCATTAGTGGGGTAACCACTTTTAGCCTAATTAACTCAGCTACTAAATGTGCCCGGTTGTGGGTCTGTAGCTTGTAATGTACAGTTTTTATTCGTTGCGTCACTGTGCCCGGTGAGACTTCACAATCGCGGGCGATCTGCTTGTCAGACTTACCCGCTAGGAGACCGAAGCAGTACAACGTTTCCCGTGGGGCAAGATGCGGATTGTTCAGGTTCGCTTGCCAGTGTCCTTCTGAGATTACGTTACCGTCCATTTTGTAACTCTCGCTAATGCTGTGTACTTAGTATTCTTAAGTAATCATTGATTACTTTCAAGTATAAAAAATTTACCATCAAGGGAGAGCTGATTAAAAATATCTATAAGGATAGGAGGGGAATGAGTTAAGGAGGGTTACTTACTTGGATGTATTATTAATTTCTTCACGCTCTTCAATAATATCAATAATTGATTTGAGCAGTTTCATATCGGACTGAGTGAGCTTATCCTCAAGTCCAAGCCGAGTAATATTAGTTGCAACATAACTTACATCTTCCATGATTCTATTACGGTCATAGTTCTCATTATCTACTTTGTCTGGGTGCTCTACTTTTATTCGTTCAGCCCATTGACCAGTAATTTCACTTTCATCTGATGATAGCCATTCTAAAGAGCAATTTAGGAGCTTACTAAGCTCTTTTAGCATTAATGGAGCTGGAGAGTTTCTACCAGTTTCCCATGCGGCAACAGCTGACTTTGTAACACCAAGCTTCTGCCCTAACTCTTCTTGTGTGAAAAGCCGGAACTTTCTAACCGATTTAATTCTATCTTTCAGCTCGCTTTTTTTCTCGCTCATATAGTAAGCGTACCATCTCTTTCAAAAGAAGTAGAAAGTAATCAAAAGAAAACTTTATCGTAACTATTGACTTACTTAGTAATCTTTGTGTATCTTGTAACTCATAGTAATAAAAAGCCGGAACCTCCCAAGAGAAGCCCGGCTAAACCCGAAACAACAAAGGAGATGGGGAGAGCTATCAAGCTAGCTCGGCTATTTAGCTCATCACATCCCTTGGTTGAGCAATAACTATATCTGAGTGGGGTTGGGATGTCACTACTCCCCAGTCAGAGATACGGAGTCAGTAGTACCGAATTGGAGTGTTGTAGGACAGGAATTGTACTTATTTAGATACCTAAACTTAAAAGGAAACTGACTGATGGTACCAGAAAAAAATTTTAGTGGCATGACTCCAAAAGAATTGGATGCTGAATTGAGTGCTGAAATCTGGCGGTTAAAATATATCAGGCAAAAAAGTAAAGTTTTACAAGAAATTAAAGAATATAAAGGCCCTTACTTTCACCCAGATACGGGGTATAAATTAGATGAATTTTCGCCTAAAGAACGTAAAGAGTGGTATCAATCTAAAATCGAGCAATTTAAGTACATGAAGTCCATGGATAAACTATCGAGAGTAAGAATGGCTGAAATGGATAATAGTGAGCATATGGATATATATCTAGAATGCAAAAAAAGAACGGCTAATCAGCCAAACAGTTGATAACCCCGTTAAGAGATAGATGCTTTATCACTAAGTCTTGATTAATTTCTAAATTCTTTTTTACATCGAAGTAATAAGTAAATGATGATATTAGGAGGTAGGGTAATGCAATTTACCTTATTGCCCGCCTCACATGAGGCTAAGGGCTGCCTGTGCTCGGAAAACTCCTGGCCAGACTTTTATAAGCACTATTTATCGAATCACCAAGTCAGACCGTTAAAAGAAGGTCCGTTATTTTGTCCGACTATTTTTAAAGACAATCACCGTTGTTTGGCGAATGCCATTAGCGCGCAGTTTATTGTTTTTGACTACGACAATAAAATAGGTAAAGAAAGGTCTAATTCACCAGCATTACCTGATGATGTCGCTTTTGAATTAGAGGGTTATGCCTGGGCGTGTTATTCCACTTATAGTCATCAAGACGACTGGCCGAAGTGGCGTTTAGTGATTCCATTAGACCGCCCGATTAAGCCTTTTGAATGGGAAGCCGTTTGGACTGGTGCTTTTTACACATTAGGTGGTGATTCAAATAATATCGATACCAGCTGTAAAGACATGAGCCGTGCGTTTTGGTTACCGGCTTGCCATCCTGAACGTAAAGACCAAGTCTTCACCGAATTTTATGAGGGGACTTTTATTAGTGTTGAAAAACTAATAGAAGCCTCTGGTCTTATTCCTAAAGCACCCGAGCCAGAAGCGCCAACCATTCCTAAAAATAGAGCATCGACTTTACCACTGGCAACGCTTCGGGATGTGTGCGATGCCTTGCAATACATTGACCCCACCCCTTATGAAGATTGGGTCAAAGTGGGCATGGCACTTTATAACTTAAATAATGATGAAACCGGTTTCAGTCTATGGCAGCAGTGGTCTAGTCAAGCCAGTAATTATGACGCTAAGGCTATAAAGGAGATGCCGGCTAAATGGAAAAGCTTTGGCAACCGACCCAATGAAATTCAGTTAGAAACACTTTTTTATAGAGCCAAAGAAAGTGGCTGGCCTGGTAATCAACAACCGGTCAAAAGTAACTTGGTGGATAACTTACTTAAAAAGCAACAGGAGCAATTAACCATTCCTGATGAGAAGATTTTTAAGCAAGAACACCATCAGCCCCAATTTCCTAGTCATTTATTAACTGTGGGGGGAATGTTGGGCTTGGTATCCGATTTAATCAATCGCACGGCTACCAAAGTACAACCGGTCTTTTCGTTATGTGCAGCCATTATGTTGGTGGGTTTACTGACTAATCGAAAGTTTTGCACACCCACAGGCTTACGACTGAATGAGTATATTGTGTGTCTGGGGCCAACGGGTTCAGGTAAAGATCATCCCCGTAAAGCCCTTAAAAAAATTCTGCATGATTTACAGCTAACCGATTACTTAGGTGGTGAACGGGTGGCGAGTGGTCAAGGCTTATTATCGCGCGTTAAAAACAATCCGAACGTATTATTTCCTATTGATGAAATGGGGCTGCTCCTTCAGTCGGTCATGCATACGAATGCTTCCAACCATGAAGCACAGATCATTACCAACTTAATGCAGTTGTATACCAGTGCAGCTTCTATCTTTATAGGTACAGAATACGCGGATCAAAAAAATAAGCCACGCCAGGATATTGAGTATCCCCATGTGTTTTTATATGGTTCTTCCGCCACTGAAGAATTCTGGCGAGCCTTAGAATCCAAAAATGTGTTGTCTGGATTTGTGAGTCGGATGTTAATCACCCAAACCAGCGATGAATATCCAGCCGATAATGAATTCCAACAAATCGACATTAAAGCACCAGAAGAATTAAAAGAATGGTGGAAAGAGGTCAGTAACTTATCTGGTGACGATGGTAATTTAGTGGGACTGTCACCAGACAAACCGATTCGCTTGTTATTTGATAAGCCCGCGAAAGAATTAGTGGACCACTATAACCGTGATATCATTCACTCAGCATTAAAACAAGGCAATGAAGTTGACCGTGCACTTTTTTCGCGTGCTTTTGAACATGTGAGTAAACTAGCTTCCATCAGAGCGCTCAGTAATAACCCTAAATCTAGATATATCCAATTAGATGATGTAAAGTGGGCAATGGACTTTGTGTCGTATAGTATTAATGTTACTCGATTTGCTGCCCAAAACCGAATGGCGGATAGTGAATATCAAAAGAACTACAACGAAATATTAGAAGCTTTTCGATGCGCAGGTAATAAAGGCATTACTGAACGCGAATTTAATCGCGGTGTCTTCTCTAAGTGGTCTAAAAAAGTCAGGATGGAAATCAGGGATACACTCATTGCGGCTGAGTTAATTAAGTATGGCCGTGTAGAAGGTATTGCTGGTCGCCCTCGTCATGCATTTGTTGCCATGCAAGCTGAATAATAACAATAAAGACAATTATGCCAATTAACGTGTCAAAACAAGTGGCTGAAAAATAAAGGGAAAATGGAGTTATGACAATTATGACAATTACGCAGCAGGGCCTTAAAAACAATCTAATAAATAGGGTTTAAGTACCCCCTTGTCATTATTGTCATTATTGTCATTATTATATTTATTATTATTTTTTATATTATATATCAATAGTTTATAGATTCTTAGTTTTGACAAAGTAAAAGCAGATTAAAGACAAGGTTGTCAAAAGTACGTAAAACCCGAAATAACGAATGGAGAATAACAACAATGAAAAGCAAAAAACGAACGACCAACTTGATTGCCATGGCAAAACGCTTTGAGAGGCTCGCAGAGCAGCTAGAAGACAGTTTAGAACATGGCAGTAGAGAAATAGCCCTGGCAGTGAGAAAAACGGCTGAGGGGCTGAAGAGAGGCAAGTGTGGTATGTGTGGAGAGTGAGAATGGAAACAAATAACACAGAAGCATTAGAAAAGGCTATAGCAAAGTTAATAGTTCAACTTGATGCAGCTAACCATGTAGCAGGATACCTGGCCGATGCCTTATATAGTCTGCTTGATTGCGATGCAACTGAGCGAGCCCTTGATATAAATGAATATCGAGAACAACTAGCAAAAGGCTGTGATTGTGATTTTGGTATGCAGGCTTTGGATGCTTATAAAAAATACCTTGATCACGCCCCTCGCGCAAAGCCAGCTGTTTACATTTTTGATGCAAGTAAATGGAGGCTTGGTGATGCGTGATATCGAAGGAAAAGAACAAGCCGATTTATTTCGTTGGTTACATGGCAACTACCCTGATGTTTATCGTCATGCCTTTCATGTGCCTAATGGTGGCCATCGACATGTGGCAGTGGCAAACAAATTAAAACAGCAAGGGGTTAAGGCTGGGGTACCTGATATTTTTATCATGATGCCCCGTGGTGGTTACCATGGTTTGGTCATTGAGTTTAAAGCCAGTCCACCCGCTAAGACACAAGTGTCAGCCAATCAAAAAGAATGGTTAAACCGATTAGCTGATCAAGGTTACCTAGCCGTCTTGTGTCGTGGAATAGAAGCCGCTAAGCAACAGATTCAAGATTACTTAATGCTAACTGAAAATAAAAAAATAGCATAAGTGTTTAATGACCCGAAGCAACAAAAAGAGAAAAGAGGTAACCATCAATGAAATGGTATAGTGCAAAAGTCGCCTGGCATGATGCTTTTCTTGATATCGAAAGTCGAGTAGGTAAAACGCCCTCTGGTTTTAGAACGAACTTAGGTCGTATCGCAAAGAATGTGGAAGCAGGTAAGGTACAAGATATCGTGGCAAAGCTACCTCAGCCAATAAAAGAATGGGGAATGTTTTGTTATGCCCCTGATCACTTACGAACTGAAAAATTAAAATCAAGGATCGCTGACCGGCTTTATAAAGTGGTTATACAAAAGCATGGCGATAAGATCATTAACAGTCGTATAAAGTGTGCTCGGTTAATCTCTTTATGTAATGTGGCGATTGAAGATCGAAAAGAACAGCAATGGAAAGGTGAGTTTATACCTGCGGCTAAAAAGGCTGAGTTGCTTGATGTGAAAAAGCAAAACTTTACGCGTGACTGGGGTGACGTTTATTCCACAATGCAAAGTTTTTTAGATGATTACTGTGGTAAAGCATTAAGTCCGGTGTCCGTCTTGTGCGAAAAAGAACGTCATGCACTTGAGCAAGAAGCGGCATAAACTTTTTTTGAATTTTTTTAAATTTAGGTGTTGACAATTGATTACCCAGAAAGTACCCTTTAGGTAAGCTGTTATTTTTATGTCAACAGCACTCAATTCAAGAAGCCCTGTCAGATGACGGGGCTTTTTTCGTTTATGACTTTACTTCTGGTGATCCTTAATAGACTCAGAAAGTAGTGTTGATAATTTCTTAGATTCATAGCAACCAAGTTCAATGTCTGCAATTTCAAATAAGTCATCATTGCTACTTATAAAAAGTTTATCAGCACACCTATCATTGCCTTCTATTGCATCAAAACTAACAGTTACTTTATAGATGCCATTTACTTCCTTAATATCTTGAATAGTGCGTTTTGTAGGTTGATCATGCGGTACACTTGTAAAAAGCAGCGTATCAACCAGTCTTGGTTTTAAATCTGGATGTTTTGTAGCAAAAGTATCTTGTACTTCTCTAGCCTTTGAAAATAGTACCCTTAGATCATCACTCACATAAGCTTTGACGGCGTCATCTTCAAGGATTCCAAACGTAGTAACCAAGTTTGAATCATAAAAGTCATTGATAAATGCATTTAAGCTTGGCGCAGAAGCAGTACAACCGAACAACAGAGTCATCAAAGCTATTGATATTGCCTGTTTCTTCATAATAAACCTTATTCCAGTCAAAATGTTATAACAGGCTACACGATTACCTCTTTGTAAAACATAGCCATTAACCATTAAGTATTTTCCGAACAATGAACATCACCAAACTCGTCGTCCACTGCTCAGACTCTCCTAACAACCTAGATATCTCCGCCAAAGATATTCACCTATGGCACCTTGAAAGAGGCTGGTCAGGTATTGGGTATCATAAAGTAATTAAACGAGATGGTACTATCGAAAATGGTCGGCCTGAATATTGGGTCGGGGCGCATGTTAAAGGTCACAATAGTCATAGCTTGGGTGTTTGTTTGGTAGGTAGAGATCAGTTTACTGATGCTCAGCTTGATAGTTTAGATAAAGTGATTATCGACTGGCACATTAAATACCCTGATGCTGAAGTGGTTGGGCATTGTGATTTAGATTCGGGTAAGAACTGTCCTAATTTCAATATTAAAAGGTGGATGAGGATAATTCAGTAAAGTGTGCTAACAACTAATTGCTTATACTGATCTAGTTTTGGATATAGCACCAAAAAATTACCACAAAAAATGGTTTTTCATAGGTGTTGATAAACAGCTTTTAGATACAGTTTGTTACAAAAATTCACTATACTTTGATTTCTCTTTAAAGTGATACTTAATTGTAACATAAGGTGTAAATAAAGTACGGGTGAACCAATATGAAAAAAATATGTATCATTGTAATATTGTATTCAATTTCAGCTGTTTCTCATGCATATAACCACAGTACATCAAGTATTAAAACAACAATAAGCAAGGTAGACTATAAAAATGAAAGCACCTTGGAAAGCAGTGGTAGTGAAAATAATGAGCCAATACAAATCAACTATGCAGTGTTAACAGAAGAACAAAGAGAAGCGCTAAGAAAGTTTATATTAATTAACCTTCATTGGTTATAATACTTCTACATTACTTGTTTTAACAGTAATACGATTCAACGCAGTATGGACGAACTAAAATGAAAAAACTAATTGCATTAGCTTTTTTAGTTTCAGTTGCATCTATTTCAAATGCTTATGCAACTTGTAATACCAAAAACTGTGTCGTACGATTTAGCGATATAAGACTAAAGGAAAATCCTGTACGAATAGATAACTCTTTAGAAAAGGTATCCAAATTAAAAGGTGTATCTTTTGTGTGGAAGAAAGATAATAAAAAAGACATAGGCGTGATTGCCCAAGATGTAGAAAAAGTATTTCCTGAGCTGGTTCATGATACCAAAGTCACAGATAAGAATGGTACTGAAGTAACACTTAAACAGGTTAACTATGCTGGACTTGTTGGCGTTTTAATCGAAGCAGTGAAAGAGTTGAAACAAGAGAATAAAGAACTACGCGAGCAGCTAGGCCTTTAAAACTGATTACAATCTGATTCCACTCCAAATTAAGCCAAGGCTAACCAGTCTTGGTTTTTTTATTCCCATGAAATTGATCTCAATTGATAATATAGCTAACACTATTGTGTCTGGCTTGGATAGCTTATTCACTTCAGACGAAGAACGCTTAGCTGCTAAGCAAAAGCTTCAAGAAACACTCAACCAACCGCATTTACTTCAAGCATTTACCAATTTAGAAGAAGCTAAGCATCCATCATTATGGGTTTCAGGTTGGCGGCCTGGATTGGGTTGGTTATGTGTTGGGTTGTTGGCTTATGCTTGGATACTGCGTGATTTTATCGTGATTGGTTTATCCCTAGCCAATCGCCCTGATGTGGTAGCCATGCTACCAACAATTGAAACCAGTGAATTAATGACACTTGTCTTTACCCTCTTGGGTCTTGGTGCTCAACGAACTGCCGAAAAATTAAAAGGTGTTGCTCGACAACGATAATGGTTAGCCCGATGGTAACTGAAAAAATCATATCAAACGCCCCATATGTCGCCAGTGCAGGGACTGTTATTGCAGGTCTAACACTTAAAGACTGGGGTGTGATTATCGGTATTATTTTGACCACGATTACCGTTGTTGTTAATTGGGTGTACAAGCATCGGCGGGATAAGCGGGAGACTGAATTATTTTATCGTGAAATGTACGGTGGCACGCCTTCTGTAGATAAAGAACAGTAAGCTACTAATTCTATCCAGCCTTTTAAGTTTGGTTTATATACTTATTGTAATCTACAATGATGTTGTGAATAGTATTTTAATACATATGAAGTAATCTAATGTTGTGTCTCGAAATCAATAAACTCTATAAGGTAACTAAGTGGCAGGCATATTAGTAATTATAATATTCATATTCGAAGCCTACGGGGTATGGTTTTTTAAGAAACTGTTTTTTGGAACGACAGCAAAAAAAATCATTAGAACTGATCTTGTGAAGTATGTAGTGTTTGCAGTAGTCGTGGCTCTTATATTGGGCTTTTCTTCAGGGATTTATTCAATCTCAAGATATGAAAACAAACAAGTTTATGGGCTTTCTTTTTTGTTTGTATCTATAATATTAAAAGACTTACAATTAATAGTGCCTGCACTTGTTTTTCACCTTCTATCCTGGTTAAAACCAAATCTTTGGTTGTGCTTTATTCGAGACTGCTTTTATCTTTCATTAACTTCAGGATTGATATTTACTCTTACATGTTCAAATTTAGTTGCCGAATATTTTAATGTAACTCTTCGGTCTTGATCGTTTATTTTAAAATATTTGTTTGTTGTCTTGTAATAAATAAAAAAAGAAGATAGGTAAGCTATGGATATTATCCCTTTTGAATTTAGTGGTGCCTCAGTTCGTGTTATCGATAAAGACGGCGAGCCGTGGTTTGTAGCTAAAGATATTGCTGATGCTTTGAAGTTTTCAGAAGCCAGTGCAATGACTCGTCATTTAGATGATGATGAAAAGGGTCTGTCAATTGTGCAGACCCTTGGTGGAGACCAGGAGTTACAGGTTATTAACGAGTCAGGACTCTACTCAGCCATTCTAAAAAGCCGTCGCCCAGAAGCAAAAGTTTTCAAGAAATGGGTAACAAATGAAGTACTGCCCAGTATCCGTAAAACAGGCAGTTATGGTGTCGCTAAAATTGATTGGTCTAATACTGGGCAAATAGCAGGTTTATTAGTTCAGTCACTTGAAAAGGTGCAAGAGCAAACTAAACAAATTGAAGTGCTAACCCCTAAAGCTGAGTTTCATGATCAAGTCATTCAATCGGATGATGCCATTACTGTAGCAGAAGCTGCTAAGATTATGGGCACTGGGCGTAATCGGCTATTTAAGTTCTTACGTGATATTAAATGGGTAACCTATTTTAATGAGCCTTATCAACGATTGATTGAAAAGGGCTATCTTGACGTTAAATTAAGTGAGTTTGATCATCCTAGCCAAGGGCTAAAACAATCGGTCACTGCATTAATTACGGGTAAAGGGCTTAGGGAATTAAACGAGTTATGGAGTCAGCGGTTAGTAGCCTAAATTTGAATGGAATGTTGCCCACTTCGGTGGGCTTTTTTTAAAGGGTTTTAATATGCAATGCGTGTTATTGGCTGTGTTTATTTATTCCTTATTTAATTATTCAGCGACTGGTCTTAATGACTCAAATGAACATCAACATTAATTTAATATTACACAACAGTTGTTGTAATGTTAGTGATGGGTCCTTCTGTAGCCCTTTAAATTCGGGCCGCGCCGCTACAGCGCGGTTCTTGCGTAAAAATCGGGCTCTCTACGCCGCAGCATCAGCTATTATTCAGGCCCTCTAAATCAGGCCTTTCAAGCCTTCTTATCTAGGAATCAATCTCAGTGTGGGACCTCAGAACTGGTCAATCAGCGAAATGGCCGCGTATTTTGGTATGTGCCGTAAAACGGTATCAAAACGTTTGGAAATGGCCAACGTGCAACCCGTGGGTAAACGTCGCGGCTATGATGTGTATGCCTCTGATGTCGTGGGTCCTGTGTTATTCAATGCAGCCAGCAATAGTAATAGCCTAAAGCCCATTGAACAGATGACACCCCGAGAGCGCAACGAATGGTATCGCTCCGAAAATGAAAAACTGACCTTACTTGAACGTGAAAAAAAGCTAGTACCTGTGGAAGATGTCCGCCGCGAATTACATCAAGTGGTGTCTACCGTTAATCAACAACTTGAAACCTTACCGGATCAACTAGAACGTAATTGCCAATTATCTTCTGAGGCATTGAGTCAGGTACAGGTGGTAACTGATGGTATACGACAATCCCTGTACGACCGAATCAAATAACTTTGCTTCTGCCGAACAAATTCGCAAAGAAGTGGCGTGTTTATTTAAACCACCACGACGATTAACGGTGACTCAAGCCATTGAAGAAAGCTTATGGATACCGGGGGCCGCCGGTAGCAGTCAGCCATGGACAACCGATGCTATTCCCTATTTAGTGGAGGTATTAAATTGCCTCAATCAACGGGATTATGAATCGGTGGTATTTGTTGGGCCTGCACGTTGTGGTAAAACCAATGCCCTGATTGAGGGTTGGATGGCCTATGTCATTACGATTGAGCCAGCTGACATGTTGATTGTGCAGCTTTCCAAAGAAAAAGCGCAAGAGTATTCGAAAAAAAGGATACGCCGGACTATTTATGCGAGCCCGAATTTACGTGATCAATGCTCAAGCCGGCGACATGACAATAATGTCCACGATATTATTTTTAAACCGGGAAATTATTTAAAAATTGGTTGGCCCACCATTAATGTATTATCCAGCTCGGATTACCGTTATGTGGCCTTAACGGATTATGATCGCTTGCCCGCGAATGTGGATGAAGAAGGTGATCCTTATACCCTAGCGAAAAAACGGACCCAAACCTTTATGAGTGCGGGTAAAACCCTGGTGGAATCCTCGCCCGGCTGGGAAGTGCTTGACCCTAAATGGCAGCCAACAACGACCCATGAATCCCCACCGACCCAAGGTATTTTAAGCCTGTATAACATGGGCGACCGGCGTCGTTATTATTGGCAATGCCCAAACTCGGTTTGCTTAGAATGGTTTCAACCGATTTTTGATCACCTGCATTGGGTGGAACAAGCAGACTTAGTCAAAGCCTCAGAATCCGTAGTCATGCGTTGTCCCCACTGCCAAGGGGTGATCCTCCCTGAGCAAAAATTCAAACTGAACCAAACCGGGCGTTGGCTGAAAGAAGGGGAATGGCTGGATAAAAAAGGCCATAAACACGGTGAAAGCCGTTCTTCTAAAATGGCCACCTTTTGGTTAGAAGGTCCGGCAGCAGGCTTTCAGACCTGGCAACAACTGGTGTATCAAGGGCTGTTAGCTGAACAGGATTATGAGCATACCGGCAGCCAAGAAAAATTAAAAAGCTGGACCAATCTAGATTTAGGTAAACCCTATCGTTATCGACACAATACCGAATTTCGAACGGCTGAAGCCTTGATGGATCGCCAGGAAAACTTAGGTGAGCAAGTCGTTCCTGAAGGCGTCCGCTTTTTAACCGCTGCGATTGATGTGCAGGGTGGTAAACAAAAGCGTTTTGTTGTGCAGGTTATTGGCTGGGGAAAAGAATTTGAAGGTTGGGTCATTGATCGATTCACGATAGATAAATCCCAGCGGCTAGACCATAAAGGTAAACCCTACCCATTAAATCCCGCCGCTTTTAAAGAAGACTGGCATTGCCTGGTTGATCAGGTCATCCATAAAACCTATCCCTTAGCGGACAACTCAGGTCGTTTAATGCAAATTAAATTAGTCGCCTGTGACAGTGGTGGTGAAGATGGGGTGACCGATAAGGCCTATGAATTTTATCGGTATTTAAAAAGCCAGCAATTAACCCATCGCTTGATTTTAATTAAAGGCACCGGCCGTGAAGGGGCACCACGCATTCAAGAAACCTTTCCTGATAATCGCAACCGGCAACAACGTAAAGCCTTTATTCAAGGGGATATCCCACTCTATTTACTCAATACCAATTTAATTAAAGATACGGTGAGTAATGCATTAGAACGGGATGAACCCGGCGCGGATTATATTCACTTCCCCGACTGGCTCACGAAAGATTTTTTTGAAGAGCTCACCAATGAAGCCCGCGATGCTAAAGGCCGTTGGTGTAAGGTGGTGGATAAGGCACCCAATGAAGCCTGGGATTTATTGGTGTACAACATGGGCTGTTTATTAAAACTCAATGCCCACAAGCTTAATTGGCAACAGCCACCGGGTTGGGCTGCTCACTGGGATGATAATAGTTTAGTCACCCACTCAAACCAACCCAACCAATCAACGACACCTGCCTTACAACTATCAGACTTAGCGGATTTATTAGGATGAACCACCAGCAACGTTTAGAAGAAGCCAAAGCCGCTTTACATAAGCTACAAACGGGTTCACTCCGAGCCACTGTCCGCGACAGCGAAGGCAATAGCGTTACCTTTCATGCCCCTCAACAGTTGGAGCATTATATTAAATCCTTGGAAGCGGAATTAAATGGCTGCTCACCCCGCCACGCTTTTCGGGTCACCTTTTGATGCCAAAACTCATTGATCAATGGGGAAACCCCATTCAAGCGCACACCTATAGTCGACAGTTGCAGGAAACGTTGCAAGACTGGCAGCCGCCTACCTTGTCAGTGGACATGGAGCACTTGCCCGAACGGCAGCTGCGTAACAGCCGTGCTCGGGATATTAAGCGCAGCCATGGTTATGCCGCCGGAGCTGAACAAACCTATGTGGATAATATCGTTGGTCACCAGTTTCGGTTATCGGCTAAGCCTAACTATAAAGTGTTGGGCATTGATCATAAGGTGGCTAACGAATGGGCTAAAGACGTAGAGGCGCGCTTTACCGATTGGGCGGAAGACCCTGACGCTTGGATTGATGCGGAAGAAAAGCGCACCTTAACCATGCTCGCCAGAGAAAGCGTTCGTCACCATGCTCATCAAGGCGAAGTATTGGCCAGTGTGGAATGGCGGAAATTGGCCAGAAATAACGCCCAAACCGCAATTAAACTTATTGATAGTGAACGGCTGTGTAATCCCTATGAATTACCCGACAGTTACCGGCTTCGGGCTGGGGTGGAATTAGGCCCACGGGGCCAAGCCTTGGCTTACCATATTCGTTCTGCCCATCAATCAGAAGCCGGTTTGACCCATCACGCTTACCAGTGGAAAAAAATCGCTAAGCGTAAGCGCTGGGGCCGATTGCAAATTCTACATATTTTTGAGCCAGAACAAGCCGACCAAACCCGTGGGGTGAATGTGTTTGTGTCCAGTTTAAAAAGCTTAAAAATGCTGGAACAATTTCAGGATGCCACCTTACAAAATGCCATTGTTAATGCCATGTATGCGGCTGTTATTGAATCCGAAATGGATAGTCAGACGGTGTTAGCCGCACTGGGTGGTGTAGATGATGGCCACAATAATGCCTTTACCAATTACTTAGCTCAAGTCGCCGGTTATCATCAAAAGGCTAAAAATATTCGATTTAATGGGGTGAAAATCCCTCATTTATTACCCAATGAAAAATTAGAGCTGAAAACGGCTAGCACTAATGCCGCCTTTAGTCAGTTTGAGGATACCTTGCTACGGCATTTAGCGGCCAGCATGAACTTAAGCTTTGAGCAGTTAAGTAAAGATTACAGTAAAACCAATTATTCCAGTGCCCGAGCCAGTATGTTGGAGAGTTGGAAATACTTTTTAGGGATAAGAGAGATTATTCCCGCCCGGTTTTGCAGTCAACTCTATGCGCTTTGGCTAGAAGAAATGGTCAATAAAGGCATCATTCAATTACCGAATGGCTCCCCCAATTTTTATCAAGCCAAATCCGCTTGGTGTCGTTGCCTGTGGATCGCGCAAGGCCAAACCCATATTGATGGCTTAAAAGAAGTAAAGCGGATAGAGTTACTGATGAATCTAGGCTTACTAACCTATGAAAAAGCGGCGATGATGTTGGGCGAGGATTATCAGGAGTTGTTTGAGCAGCGGTTGCGGGAAAAACAAGAAATGGGAAGTTTCCAAAATAATCGTAACAAAAAAGCCCAATAGAAAAATGGGCTCATTAATTGTCTACAACATCACTTTTGTTAGCAATTTCTTTGTTGGTTGTTTCAAATTCTTCACATACATGGCAGCCGAAAAAATCAAAGTAATGACGATTAATAATACTCTGGCATTCTGAACAAGTGGCGGCAATGATGTCATATTGGTGCTTCATATTCTCTGTACTCATACGGCTACTACACTATATTAAAGTTGAATTGTATTATTTTACTCCATAGGTTCAAGTTCCCAATTAGGTACCTCTTTGTTAAATTCACTTTTGTTTTTACATAAAGGACAACCAATAATATCAAAATCAATTTTAAGTACACGAGTCGAACATTGCGGACAAATTACTTCAGGCTCAAACTCTTTTGATAGTTTATTATGAGTCATATGTAATACCTCTAAAATCCATTAACTAATTTACTGTTGTATTTACAGTCCCAAGAGGCTGGCGTTTGAAATAAATTTAACTGCGACAAAAACCGCTAAACAAAACAAACCTACTTTCACATAACCATTATCAAGAAATTGGAACATACAACTTACCTCTCTATTTATTCGCTTCAGTCCGTTGAAGTGGTGAGACATATTGTTGTCTCGTGTTATAGGTAATGTTACATGTAATGTCATTTTATGTCAAGATTGTGTTACATGTAATGAGTAGGTGGGATAAGTCAGTTATCGAGTCAGGCACATTAAACCTCTCTAAATCAATACTTTTGGCCACGTTATGATGAGCAAGCAATTCCCACGACTGCTTTCTATGGTCGTGAATCAACCCCTATTGATTGAACCCAACTACGCCCAAGTCATGCTCGGCGCTCTATCTGACCGCTTAGTGATTGAGTCATTGGTTAGTGGTGAAAATCAGCTATCAGCCATTGAATTAAAGCAAGCTGCCACTGAATTTGAGCCTCGGGAACACAAGCTTTATCAAGTCAATCAAGGGATAGCCATTATTCCGGTAGTCGGTACCTTAACTCACAAGTACGGCCACCTGGACCCTTACAGCGGGATGACAGGCTATGATGGAATTCAGAGAAAATTAGCAGAAGCCATTAATGACTCGGATATTCAAGGTATTTTATTGGATATTAATAGCCCCGGCGGCAGTGTTTCGGGCTGCTTTGATTTAGCCGATTTGATTTATCAAGCGAGACAGCATAAACCGATTTGGGCATTAGTGGATGAACAAGCCTGTAGTGCGGCGTATGCCTTAGCCTCCGCGGCTAATGAAATTATTCTGCCCCGTACCGGGATGGTTGGCAGTATTGGGGTATTACTCGCCCATACCGATCAAAGTGAACTGCTGGCTAAAGAGGGAATTAATGTCACCTTAATTCATGCCGGTGCCCATAAAGCCGATGGTAATCCGTTTGAGCCGTTACCTAATAATGTCAAAGCCGACTTGCAATCTGAAATAAACGACATTTATGGTTTATTTATCGAAACGGTTTCTCGTCATCGTCAATTAAATACAGAAACCATTAAAAATACTGAAGCCAAAGTATTTACCGGTCAAGCGGCTATCGATGTTGGCTTAGCTGATCGGGTTTTACCCGCCCATCAAGTATTACCCACTTTTATTCAAACCCTTAATTCATCCACCACCCTAAGGACTGTTATGACAGCAACCCATGAATCCGCCCCTAAAGCGGAGCAAAACCCCATTAATTTAGACGCAGAAAAACAAGCCGCTGTAGCTGAAGAACGCCAGCGAATTCAAACCATTTTAGACTGCGATGAAGCTAAAGGCCGCGAAGCGACAGCACAACAACTGGCGTTAAACACAGTGATGTCAGCGGATGAAGCCATTACATTATTAAAAACGATTCCACAGGCTACCGAAGCTAAAACTGATTTTACCCAAGTAATGAATAGCGATACACACCCCAATATCGATAGCGAACCGGCCCCTGAAGCCGAAGCGCCTAAAACAGCCATTGGCCAAATGCTCGCGGATTTTAATCATGTGTATGGAGACAAAGCCTAATGATTGCGGATAGCCAACATCATTCGATTGCCGCCCAACCAATTATTATTACGGGCAATCAGCCGATTACTACGGTTACGGTGACCATTGCTAAAGGTCAAAAGTTAAAACCCTATTCGGTATTAGGGCGTGATAATAAAGGCCAATATCGTTTATCGGATAAAAATGCTAACGATGGTAGTGAAGTGCCCGACTGTGTATTGCCTTATGCGATGGATACCACCAGCAAAGAAACCACTGCTGGTGTGTATACCTCGATTTGTTTAAATCCAGCGATTTTACAATTAGGGCCTGGCCATACAACAGACACCGTTTTTCAGCCCTTAAGAGAGCGTGGCATTTTATTACAAGCTCCTAGTATTTTTTAAATGATAGTTTTACTTAGCCTGCTTACAACACTTCTGCTTTTTATCTTATTCATTCTTTTAATTAGTCTTTTTACATAACAGGTACCCCATGGAACGTTATACCGATACGATGCAATTGGTCCAAACCATTGAGACCAAGAAAAAGCCATTACCTTTTTATTTAAGCCGTTATTATTCCACTACTCATGAGTTTGAAACTGAAACTATTGAGTTTGAGCTATTATTTCGTGATCGTCATTTAGCCCCCTTTGTTTCACCCATGGTGGAAGGCCAAGTCATGGAAGAACAAGGCAGCGAAATGAAGTCGTTTAAACCGGCTTATATTAAACCCAAGCAACCGATTATTCCCCAAGCCATGTTAAAGCGTCGGCCTGGTGAGCCTTACCATGGCCAATTATCACCACAGCAACGACGTAACCTCCGTAAAATGGAAATCTTGCTGGAGCATGCCGAGTCTATCGACAACCGGCTAGAGTGGATGGCGGTAGAAGCGAGTTTACATGGCCGGGTGATTGTCGAAGGGGAGAAATACCCTAAACGCGTCGTGGATTATCAGCGCGATCCTAGTTTAACTAAAACCGTCTCTGTTAAATGGAATGACCCCAAAGCCACGCCGATCGATGACCTAGAAGACATGAGCGTTGCCATGTCGATGACTAAAGGTGGTGCACCGGCTGAAGGTGTGGTGATGAGTCCATCCGTCTGGAAAGCACTCCGGAAAAATAAACAATTATTGGAGCAATTAGATACGCAAGTAGCTGGCACTAATGCCACTATCGATCGTGGACCACTAAATAACAGTGATGAAGTGATTAAGGTCGGTAGTTTAGGTGGTGGTCGATTTATTTTATACGTCGATAGCCGTCAATACATGGAAAAAGGCATTAGCAAACCCTTTATTCCAGAAAGTGGGGTTAATTTAATGAGTCGTTCAGTGCAAGGTACCCAATGCTTTGGGGCGATTATGGATTTAGATGCCTTGATTGCTATGAAGTTATTTCCCAAAATCTGGAAGCAGGATGACCCGAGTGTAGAAATGGTGATGACGCAATCAGCGCCATTAATTGTGCCAGTCAGACCCAATGCCACTGCACTGTTAACTGTGTTATGAGCTTTAGTGAATATCAACAGGCATTAAACCAGGAGAAATTAGCATTATGGGGTGAGCCAGTGACCTTGCCAGATGGAAATACTGTCACTGGTATTTTTCGCTGGCAAGTGGCGAATACAGAAGTCGGTCATATTGATTCTGACCAGAAACAGCCCACCTTGGAAGTATTCACAACAGTCACTCAAAGTTGGCCTGATCAACTCATCCTACTTATCCGTAACCAGCCGTATACCTTGGTGAAGTGCCTACCTAAAAATAATGGCATGACATTATGCGTGCTAACAGAAACTCCTGATACCCAACCCAATCGAGTCTGGCAATGAATGTGTATTTAGAGGTGGATGAGCCATTGGATGAATTGCTAGCAGGCTTGGATGAAAACAGTAAAGCCGTGCAAAAAGCGATTCGTCGTGCAGTGCGTAAACTCACTCAGTTTCTGAGACGACAGTTGCTACAAGCCCTCAGTCAAGCCACGGGATTAAAGCAGAAAGCTTTTAAAAATAATCAGCGGTTATTTATCGAGGTAGCGAAGGATGGCAAATCAGGACGGGTGTGGTTAGGCCTGAATCCCATTGGATTACACCATTTTGGTAAACCTAAGCAAGTCACCACTGGAGTTAAGGTCAGAGGGAAACCGCTACGCCAAGGGGCTTTTACTATCCAAAGTAGTCACGGCAATACGGTTGTATTTAAACGTAAAGGTAAAGCTCGATTCCCTATTGAATATCAAACCGAGGAGATTGACCAACTAGCCACACCTGTCGTTGAACGAATTATTAAACAAGCAGAAGAGCGGTTTTTTACCTTACTAGAACAAGAGCTGAACTATGTTTTGCATCACGAATAAAAGAATGAGTGATATATGAAATAGTGTTACTCTTGAAATTTAAACTATTTATTAGGAGTTAACTTTGCCTTCAAATCAGAATTTGGAAAAAGTACAAACTATTTCTTCCATAGTCCAAAACATCCTGATTATTGTTTCTATAATAGCAGCAGGTATTTGGGCTTTAATTTTTAATCTTGGTATAATGCGTTATGATGAAAAAACCAGTCATGAATTAACTAAACTTAAAAAAGGAAATAGTCACAATGCTGCCCTTTCTTCATCAATGTCTTTAGATGTAATTGAACTCCAAGATCAAAAATATTTAAAAGCAGTCGTTACTATCAAAAATACAGAACACGATGGTGTGAGAATATTTTTAGGAGATAGTGTTTTAGGTGTAGCAAAAGTTGATTATAATAATGAAAAATTAGAACTTAATAAAATAAAAAGAATTGGGTATACAAGATTAGCAACAAACCTTAAACTTACAAAAACCGTTATTCCTTATTATGATATTGATGGTACAACATCTATTAACATGCCATTTATTGTTAAAATAGAGGAGCCAGGAATTTACTTTGTTACCTTCTCCGCGAAGCAGGCGAGTCCAGAAATTACTGAACATAAGAAAAAAACAGATACTCCATTTTTTATAAGCTATGAAATAGGGATAGACGACTATATTGTTGTAAATTAACTGAAAAATGAATAATTTAAGTATACTTCATTCTCAAATGCTGGCTACTTTAGGCCAGCACTTTGATAAAAAAATTGATCGTATCCAAGTCTATTCACCCAGCCAAAGCATAGAAAGTCCGGCTATTTATTTAGGTAGCCATGAACTAACCATTGAAAAACAGCAATGGGATGGTCGCCATTTATTGCATAGTGAGTGGTTTGCCTTGTGTGTGCTCTCCATTCAAACTCCTAACGTGGATATTGAAATACGGCAATTTGCTACAGAAATTATGTTGGTTTTAAATAACCACGATAAAAATAGATGGAGCCTAGCCGGCCAGGTATCTGAGCCGAAAACGATTCAAAGCCGGCCTGCGATATTTAATCCCGATGCCGATGGTTATGAAGCTTGGGAAGTGTCATGGCAGCAGAGTTTGTATATTGGTGATTCTATTTGGCTAGATGAAGGTACCCCACCAACAACGGTGTTATGCAGTGATGCCCCAGAGATAGGAATACCGCATAAAGATGACTACCGAGTTGTTTCGCGTTAATGAGCTTTACCGGCTTTTAGTTAATTTAATTCGGCCAGGTACTATCCATCAAGTCGATCACCAACGCACACGTGTTAGAGTGCAAATCGATCAATTAACCTCTGGCTGGTTACCTTGGTTAACGACAAGAGCAGGCAATGACCAAAGTTGGTGGGCTCCTGAAGTGGGTGAACAAGTGATTGTGTTATCACCCAGTGGTGAGCTAGCCAATGGCTTTGTGTTACCTGCTGTCTATCAAAACAAACACCCAACCCCTAGCTATGATCCTGACGAGTCGGTATGGCTATTTAAAAATCATGCGCGGTTTAGTTATCACCGGGGCAATGATGAATTAATTATTGAGCTAACCGGCGAGGGTAATACCAAACTAGTGAGCCCTCAAGGTGTGCATATTGTGGGTGATGTGTTTGTGGATGGAAATATTGAAGCCACTGGCGATATAACCGACCACACGCGAAGTATGCAAGACGATCGGGATATTTATAACGGTCATGGCCATGATGTGCCAGGGCATGGTACAGCAGTGCCCACGGGGAATAAACAATAACTGGTAGTGCCTCGAAAGTGTGTTTGATCGTAAACCGATCTACCGAGCACTTATTGTTTTCAGCAATAAGTACAGTTAATTAAGGTAAACACATTAGTGAGGCACTATACCAAAAGATATAAAAGCTGTTTAGGGCAACATTACATAAATTTGATCTATAGAATAGGCAGTTTCTTCATCTGCAATCCGAGGATCATGGTCAATGTAAACACTACTTGGGTTACCAAAGCGTTCATTAAATTGAACATTTATTTTGTGAGCACTTTTATTAGCTTTAATTAAATCAGCAAAAAGTCCATCAATGGTATCAAATGTGTTCATATAGGATTCTGGTACTTTTTCATTAGTATCAGTGTAGGTAACTTTTTTGACTTCGTTATCCCTTACGTCAACCGTAAATGATTTTCCTGATTCAGGACAAAAACAGAATTTTCTATAAATATAAGAATAATTGCTGTAATTATCTTCATACCATTTAGCTAGATATGTAGCAACTTCAGGCTTAAAGTCTTTAGTAAAATCTTCACTCCAAGAGTCAGCTGAGACAGCTGTAGATAATGTTGTTACCAAAGCGATAGGAAGAATTTTTTTTAAGATCATAATTGAACATCCTATATTCATTTTATTACTGGGTACTTTAGTGTTGTTTAAATATATACCAACAAATTTAAGTCTAATTAGTTAGATATTTGTCGCAACACATTTATAATGTATCTTGAATTAGTTTACAACTTTAGTTTTCTGATATTTCAAATTATTGAAATCAAATGTCGTATATTTGATGCAAAGCAATAAGCATTAAACATGTGCTTGCTTATTAGTGTTTTTAAGTAAGCAATAACCAACTTGATAGTACCTAATTAATTAACCGTTATGGGAATTCTCATATCAGTATTTTTATGCAAGGAACCAACAGAAAAACCGGTAAACCCCTTTCTAACCTCGATCACCTCCGCCAATCCATCACTGATATATTAACCACCCGCATCGGTACCCGACTGATGCGGCGTGATTATGGTAGCCGTTTGCCTGAGTTAGTGGACCGCCCTATGAATGGTCAGTGGTTAGTGGAAATCTACGCGGCAACCGCAGAAGCCTTAATCCGTTGGGAACCACGCATAAAAGTCAACAAGGTTAAGGCTTATCGCGGCGAGCCAGGCGAGTTATTGATTGCGTTAGAAGGGATTTATTTACTGGAAGGCAAACCCATTACATTGGATGGCATCATTGTATGAGCGAATTTACCGCTATTGATTTATCACAGTTACCTGCACCTGATGTAATCGAGCCTATCGATTACGAGGCGATTCTTGCTGCCATGCTGGCCGATTTACAAAAGCGCGATAGCAGTTTTACGGCACTGGTCGAATCTGATCCTGCGATGAAGATTTTAGAGGTCTGTGCTTATCGTGAAATGCTGATTCGACAGCAGTTTAATGAACGGGCTAAAGCCGTCATGCTGGCATATGCAGTGGGTAATGATTTAGATCATTTAGGCGCTAATTACGGCGTTAAGCGTAAAGTGATTGATTCAGGTGATGATAGCCAAATACCACCAGAACCACCGATTATGGAGACTGACGAAGACTTTAGGCGTCGTATTCAATTAGGGCCTGAAGGTTATTCAACCGCTGGCCCAGTGGGTGCCTATTTAGCTCATGCGCATAATGCCCATGATCAAATTGCGGATGTCTCTGTGTATTCTGATGAGCCTGGCGAGGTGATGATTACTTTTTTGCGGCGACCTTTAGCTAATGAAGCCGATATGGCACCGGATGATGAAATAAAACAGGCGTTGTTAACCGCGTTAAATGATGAAGATGTCAGGCCGTTAACCGATCATATTACCGTGCAAGCCGCTGCAATTATCGACTATTCCATTGATGCCAAACTGCATGTACAACAAGGGCCGTCTTCTAAAGCCATTATCGATACAGCTACAACAGCACTGAATGAGTATGTCGAGCAGTGTTATAAACTGGGTAAAACTGTGGCGCTTTCGGGTATTTATGATGCGCTCCATATGGGGGGCGTTACCCGTGTGGAATTGCTGTCACCGACAGCAGATATTCAAGCCAAAGTCTTTCAAGCACCTAAAGCCAAATCAATTGCTATAAACCTCGCTTAAATAATCCATTTTTTCTCATGAGTTTATTACCCAACAATGCAAGCCCTTTAGAGGAAGGATTGGCTGATAGCACTGGTCGTATGAGTGACATACCCGCTTATCCTAATCACGTCTGGAATCCTGATACTTGCCCAGCGAATTGTTTGCCCTGGTTGGCTTGGGCCTTATCGGTGGATGTATGGAATCCAGATTGGCCTGAGTATGTTAAACGACAAACCATTGCGAATAGTGTGGCGGTGCATCGGATTAAAGGCACAAGAGGTGCGCTTAAAAAAGCACTAGACGCATTACATGTGCAAACCGAAATTAAAGAGTGGTTTGAATACAATGGCAAGCCCTTTACTTTTCAGGTTACTGCCTATGCCAATGATAATTTAAATACATCAGGTGATATTTTAAATAAAGAATTAATTGAGCAAATCCAAGAAACTATTCAACGTACTAAAAATGTACGCAGCCATTTTAGTTTTCAGCTGGGTGCCAAATTTAATACAGGCATTACAGCAAGTTGTGTTACTCGAAATATCAATAGCATCAGAGTCACCAGTGTTGGTCGCATTGAGCAGCAAAACACGCTGGGTATTTGTGCGACGGCTGTAGTCCGTCCACTGACAATTATTCGTGTATAGGAATAACCATGCAAATTAATCCTATTATTACCGATGCAGGATTGCAGGCGGTATTTAATGCCAGTAATGATGGTTTACAAGCCACCATTGCTGAAATTGCGCTGGGTGATGGTCGTTACCTGCCTAACGCGAAACAGACTCAATTAAAAAGTGAGCAACTCAGGTTGCCTATTTCAAAAAGTGAACGTGCCGGTAAAACACATATCATTTTAAGCGCCATAGCCGATGGTGAGTCAGAGTTTTGGATTAGAGAGTTTGGCATATTTTTAGAGGATGGCACTTTATTAGCGGTTTGGTCATCATTAGAGAAAGCCTTGCAGTATAAGGCTGCAAGCGCGCCTTGTTTTTTCTCGACTGACTTCATACTCAGTGGCATGCCTGCCGACGCCATTACCGTCAATGACCAAGGGGCGGATATTGCCATTGCCTTATTTTTAGAGCAGTTCGCTATGTTAAGTCAGGCGCAAATTGACCAAATGCGTCGCCACCTGGAATTGTTATTTTCATTTAATCAATACGAAAAAACAGCGAGGAAATGATGACTATCGAACAACGGTTAGCAGATGCGGTACAGGCCAGTAATCAATTAACAGAAGTAGTACAAAATAAAATCAATGATATTAATCAGCAACTGAAAGCCGCTGAAGATCGTTTTAATGCTTTTATGTTAGAGGCCCATAAGGAAAGCCCCTTTTACCGACAATCCAAAAATCAGTTTGGAAATTTAGTGGATAAGATGTTAGATGGATTTGATAAAAGCGAAGCATTTTCTATTGAAGTCTCATTATATCGAGAAATTAAAACTGGTATAGATTGGGAGCAGCGAGATAGCGAAGAAAAAGAAATTCTGACGTGTATGGGGCTTAAAGGGCATAAGTATTTACAGCCGACCATTCGTGTACTGAGACTGAAGTGGAGCGGTTATGATCGAGATACACATAATGCCTACTCTATTTACCCCACAGTTCCTGCCAACCGTTCAGTACCACTCACTGTAGGCTGCTATGCAAAATTAATCTCTGGTGATATTCGTTATACCTGGCTTAACGGTGTTAATCATGAATGGGGGGTATGCGGTGCAAACTATGAAAGCCAGCCTGGCTCATATTTTCATGCTCACCCTTATGTGTATTCTCCGGCAGGTGAAGTGTTATTTTTCTGGCCTGCGATTGTGACGGGTTATGTGCCCATTGATAGGGATAAGCCGCTATGGGGCTATTATCCTTCAATGCACGGCGAAAATCCTTTTGATACAGACCCTTTGCCTGACCTTGATCGTGAGAGCCGGCGCTCAATCGAACGATCATAGTTAGCACTATACTCCCCTATAAATTAATTCAAAAAGGAACCCTTATGCCTGAAGAATTTCTCCATGGCGTCGAGGTCGTTGAAATCGACAGCGGTCCACGCCCAATACGTACCGTCAAAAGCAGTGTGATTGGTTTAGTGGGTACAGCGCCCGAGGCTAAAGACGACGTTTTCCCCTATGACACCCCAGTGTTATTAGCCGGTAGTTTAAAAAAAGCTAAAGAATTAGGTGAAACAGGTACTTTGCCTGCCGCCTTACAAGGTATCTTTGACCAGATTGGGGCGATGGTTGTCGTTATTCGGGTAAACGATAAACCACCAGTAGCCCCAGAAACGACGGATAATGAAAATACGGCACTGAGTGCCATTATTGGTAAGGCAGGCGAACCTAATACCGGTATTTATGCACTGCTTGATGCTAAAAGTACCGTACATGTCGAGCCACGTATTTTAATTGCACCAGAATTTTCACATATCAAAGCCGCTGCTGATACCTTGATCATAGCCGCTGAACGATTAGGTGGAGTGGCAATCATTGATGGCCCTAATACGACAGGTGAAGAGGCCGTTAACTACCGTAAAGCATTTGGTAAACGTTATGCCTACCTAGTCGATCCTTGGGTTAAAGTCTGGAATAGCGATGCAAATGAAGGTAAAGGCGGCATTGTCATTGAACCACCCTCAGCCCGAGTCGCGGGACTCATGGCTAAAATTGATAACGACAACGGGTTTTGGCATTCACCCTCGAATAAATTAATGAACGGCGTGCTAGGTACCGCAAGACCGATTGATTTTAAACTGGGTGATAAAAACTGCCGAGCCAATTACTTAAATAGCCATGATGTCACCACCATTATTCAGGAAGATGGCTACCGCCTGTGGGGTAACCGTACCTGTAGTGGTGATCCTAAATGGGCCTTTATTAATGTAGTGCGCACAGCCGAAATTATTTATGACTCACTGCAGCGGGCGCATATGTGGGCGGTTGATAGAAATATCAGCAAAAACTATGTGGCTGATGTAACGGAAGGTGTCAACAATTATCTACGTCGGCTAAAAAATATCGGGGCTATTTTAGGCGGCACTTGCTGGGCTGATCCAGACTTAAATACCCCAGACGCCTTAGCGGATGGCAAGGTGTATTTTAACTTTGATTTTACCCCGCCCACCCCAGCTGAACATATCACCTTTAATGCGACGTTAACCGACGATTATTTTAAGGAGGTGCTCAGTGCACGCCAATAATGTCACTTATGCCACCCTGTTTATTGATGGGGTAAGCCAGGCAGGACGAGTGCAGTCTATTACACTCCCAAAGCTCACAGTTAAAACCGAAGAGTTTAGAGGTGGTGGCATGGATGGCGTTACCCACCTGGATATGGGGATGGAAGCCATGGAGCTGAGCTTTACCATTGATGACTGTAATATCAACGTACTGAAAGAGTTTGGTTTCCAGCAAGGTAAGCAAGTGCCGTTCAATATCAAAGGTGTATTGCGCAACCCTGGTCAGGGTGATCAAGGAATTGATGCGGTTTGCCGTGGCCTGGTGAGTGAAATAGATTTTGGTGAATGGAAACAAGCCGAGCTATCCAGCTTAACGACCACGGTCAAACTGGATTACTACAAACTCACCATCAATAACAAACTCATTTACGAGATCGATGTGGTTAACCATGTGCGCAAAATAGAAGGCACTGATCACATGCAAAGCGTCCGTGAATTTTTAGGCTTATAAACTCTAAACCAACATACAACACAATAGGTGCATCATGAGCGAATTAATTACTTTAAATTACCCTATCGAACGCAATGGCGAAGTGATTAACGAAGTCACTTTACGCCGCCCCAAAACCAAAGACATGAAAAACATTGAAAAACGCGGTGGCGGTGAAATTAGCCAAAGTATCCATATGATTGCGGATTTATCGGGCTTGGATATTAAAACGATAGAAGAGCTAGATGCCGCTGATTTTCAACGCCTTAATGATGTGGTGGCTGGTTTTTTAGACTCGACTGGCGATCGGTCCAGCAAATCTGCCTAAACCTGTCTTATTATCTGCGAGGCACCCCATTGTCAGAGTTGTTAGACATGGACCTTGAAGACCTCCTTGATTGGCATAAATCCCTTCCTAAGCAATAATCATGGCTAATAGACTCAATATCGCTATCGGCGCTTATATTGATAAGTCGCTGGCGAAGTCATTTAAAAAAACCGAATCTGCTGCCAGTCGGTTAGGTAAAGCTTACCGGGAAACCAATAAAAAACTAGCCGCTGTAAGACAGGTGGATCAGTATCGCCAGCGTCTTGCTCGATTACGCCAACAGCAACAACAAGCGGGTGGTAGTAATCAGCAGTTAGCCAATGCGATTCGGCGTACTGAGCAATCCTTGTCGCGGGCTTCACGTTCTGCACAACGCTATGGAGTCAATTTAAATAACTTGGCACGTACCCAACGACAGATGCAGCGTACCGCCCGTTTCCAAGGACTTCAGCAATCAGGGATGCAACGGCTTGGCCAGTTAAAAACCGCCGGTAAATGGGCCGCTGGTGGCTTAGCGGGGGCTGCAGGTGGTTTATTGGCCATGGTGAAATCCACGGCTGATCGAGGAGACCCCATTGCCAAGCATGCGGCTAAACTGGGCTTTAGTGTCGAAGGGCTCCAAGAATATCAATATGCGGCTGAGCGTTCTGGGGTGTCTACCGCGCAATTTAATACTGCCTCCCAACGGATGGTACGACGGGTGTCGGAAGCTGCCGCAGGCATTGGTAAAACCGGTAAAGCGCTCAAAGAATTAGGGCTGGACGCTAAGTGGTTAAACTCGCTGAAACCTGAAGAACAGTTTGAGCATATCTCGGAAGCAATTAAGCATATTGGTGATGATCGACAAGGAGATAGAGTCCGGTTGGCGATGAAGCTATTTGATACCGAAGGTGTTGGGCTAGTCAATATGCTGAAGGATGGGAAAAAAGGACTCGATGCACTAAGAAAAGACGCCAGAGCCACTGGCAATATTATCTCAAAAGAAGATGCCAAAAATGCCGAGGATTTCCAGGACGCGTTTTTAAACTTTAAACTAATCATTGGCAGTGTCAGTAAATCAGTGGGTGCCAAGTTTATGCCCTTGGTGACCAAGCTCATGATTAAGTTTAAAACTTTCCATGAAAAATACGGCGCTCGCTTTAATCAAGTGTTAATCCAGGTAGCTGATTCATTAGTGAGTGTGGGTCGGTTTATGTGGAACCTGGGCAAAACCGTCGTTACTGTGGCTAGTAAAGTCAGTCATTTTATTGAGGAAACCATTGGTTGGAAAAATATTGTGGCTGTTGTAGCCGCTTTAGTTGGAGTGAAATTAGTGGGGGCGGTATTAGCCGCAGGCACGGCAATAGTGGCATTAATTCCGGCAATTAAAGCGGTGGGCTTAGCCATGATGGCCAATCCGGTTGGCCTAATTATTAAAGCCATTGCGATTGGTGCCACATTAATTATTACCCACTGGAGTACTGTATCTACCTTTTTAGGTGATACATTTGATACTGTTGCTAATGCTTGTAGTTCAGCATTTGAAACCATTAAACACTACTTTTTCAATTTTACGCCGCTAGGCTTGCTGATATCTAATTGGGAACCAATCACAGACTACTTTGGTAACTTATGGGAGAGAGTCAAAGCAATATTCGGTGTAGCCTGGGAGGCTATTAAAAACTACTTCTTTACGAGTACACCTCTAGGTTTATTAATCGCTAACTGGGACCAGATCAAAGACTATTTTAGTAATCTCTGGGATTCTGTGCTTAATGCATTTAGCTCAGGGGTAAATAACATTAAAAACAGGCTTTCTAGTTTTTCAGCTAAAAAGCTATTCATGAAAGTCTGGCAACCAGCGATTGATTGGCTTCGCAGCAAGTTCCAGTGGATTAATAAAGCCATTGAGAAGCTAAAAGGTATTAAACGTTGGTTTACTGGTGATGATGAGGAAGAAAAGAAAACAGTTGCCGGAAAAATTAACCAGCGAACGCAGCAACGCAGAGCCCAGATACAAGAGACACAAGCTGTTAATGCTAAGCAAATAGAAAAGCGGCTACAGCAAATCAACCAGCAAAAGAATATGAATGTCACTACCCACCTAAACGCACCGATTACCATCAATGCAGCCCCTGGTATGTCTGCAGAAGAAGTTACACAGCAAGTGAAGGATGCTTTAGAAGAACGTGAGCAGGAAGCCGAAGCCAGGCAGCGAGGCGCGCTTTATGATATGGATATGGCGGCTGCTCTATGAGTTATACACTACTCAAGCTGGGTGATTTTATATTTTCCATCAAGACAGCCAGCTATCAAAAACTTCGTCAACAATGGCAATTTAAATGGGCCAGCCAGCCTATTATAGGGGGTTATCCTCAGCAGCAGTATACCGGGGAAACCGTTCGAACGATGGCTTTAAGTGGCACCATGTACCCTGGCCAATATGGCAGTCGTGATAGTCTGCTTCATATGGTAGAGCTAGCCGGTACAGGTGCACCCTTCATTTTGGTAGCGGGTACTGGCGAAATACTCGGCTATTGGTGTATCACCCAAGTGAGTGAAAGTGGCACCTACCCGGATAAGGAAGGCGTTTGCCGTAAGATTGAATTCAGCGTGAGCATAACCTACTATGGCGACAGTATACCGAACAAAGGACGGTGATACCCTGGACTGGATTTGTAAGCAGTATTATGGTGAAGAAAGTTTTGTGCTGCAGGTGTTAGATGCCAATCCGAGGTTAGTGGAGCAAGGGCCTGTATTCACAGCTGGTATTGAGGTCTTTTTACCTGAAGTTAGCAGAATACCTAAGATAAATGAGGCATTATTCCAGTAATACATTGACTTAATCAGTTAATACTCATAGTATGCGCTCCACGTTGATGCGGGGTGGAGCAGTCTGGTAGCTCGTCGGGCTCATAACCCGAAGGTCGTTGGTTCGAATCCAGCCTCCGCTACCAACCGGTTAAAACTCACTTCACTTTATCCTTCTAAGCAAAATCCTTTTTAAATATTATCTATACCATTTATTCCTGTTAATTTTTTCTAACATTCTTTTCTCAATAAAATAATACTGCTACCAACAGTGATTAATTATCAAGTTAAAATTAATTCTCAGTTAATAGACTTCAGTCGTCACCTTATTAGTCTCGAACTCACCGATGAAGCAGGGATCAAGTCAGATAGTGTAACCCTTAAACTATCTGACCCTGAAGGTAACTTACCGATACCCGCCAAAGGCACCAAACTATCGGTGGCCATCCAGAATATACATATGGGCGATTTTATTATTGATGAAGTGTCGCTCTCTGGTCCTCCTAATCAGATGACCATTCAGGCGAAAGGAGCTAACTTAAGGGATCAGCTCCGTAGCCCTAAATCCCGTTCATGGCATCAAAAAAAGCTGGTGGATATTGTCACCACAGTGGCCAATGACAATGGCTTGAAACCTAAAATTGCAGAAGTATTTACGCCTATTGTCATTGATCATATAGACCAGACAGAAGAATCCGATATTAATTTTTTAAGTCGCATTGCTTTAGATCATGGTGCGATTGTTAAGCCAATGATGGAGCACTTAGTGTTTGTAGAGCGTGGAAAAACTAAAACAGCCACTGGTAAACAATTGTCACCAATAACAATTTCTAAAATTAATAAATGGAATTTAAAAGCCCCTGACAGGCAATATTATAAAAGTGTGATGGCTAAATATCACAGTGCTGAAGGTGGTAAGACAGAGCATATAAAGGTGGGTAAAGGCGAGCCGATCTATACTACTAAAATGGTATATCCAACCAAGGAAGCAGCCCAAGCCAGCGCTAAAGCCAAATTAAGTGGGTTAAATGATACAGAAGCCAGTTTAAGCATAACGGTAGTAGGTAATCCTGAATTAATAGCTGAACGGCCAGTGATTATTCAAGGAGTAAGGACTGGTGTTGATGGTCGGTGGGTGGTGAAGCAGGCAAAGCACTCGGTAAGTGCTTCGGGGTATACGACGGGTGTTAGTTTGATCAAATGAGGCTGTTACGATAGTTTAGCTTTTGGCAGAGGTTTAAACCTGGAACAAACTAATCAAACAGAGTAGAATGTTTTACTGTGTTGTATATCTTAATTACAGCTGGCACACTGTATTAGAAAAAAAGGAATCTCAAAATGAGTATTGATATTGATTCTCTATCTTATGAAGAGTTAATAAAACTGAATCAACAAATTGTAGAACGCCTTAAGTTTTTAGATACAGTGCATACTCAAAAGGAAATGATGCAGTTTTTTACTGGTGATCAAGTGAGTTTTCAATCATCTGGCCGTGGCCGGCAAGTTGGTATAGTCGTAAAATGCAATAAGAAAACCATCACTGTTTTAGCTGAGTCTGGTGAAAAGTGGAATATATCACCTCAATTACTTAGCAAAATAAAAAACGTTAAGTCACGTAGCAAAAAACTAGATAATATTTTTGATCTTCCCCGTAAAAAGTAGCTTATTAATGACTGCTCATAAAAGAGAGCAAAAATCACAGTTATTATAACTAACTGGCGCTTATTGATATTATTGATTAATAGGAGTTCAAATTACCAACAAACAGTATGACCAATAATTTGGTGAAAAGTATGGTGGTAATTTGGTTCGCTACAAGAACACACTAAACTATTCTTTGATTTTTTTTAAGGTATTGTATATCAGTAGACACTGGGTCGATGTAAGCTTTCTGCGTAAATCCAGATGCACCAAAAGATATACTATGATTCTTATCATTTAGAATAATAGTCCATTTATAATAGTTTTTCATTCGTAATTTTGTTTCTACAGATTTTCTTTGAATGTCTATAATAAAGATACCTGAAGCCGCGTTCATAAAACCACTTTCGCCCCAGTCGATATTAATATATAAGTCAGTAATATCATGAAAAGTAAGGAAAGAAGGAGAAATTTTAAACTCTGACTCATCATCACATGACCATTCTACAATGTAATCAATATCAATAATTAAGTCAGAACGGAACTCTTCAGCATTTACATCAAATGAAAAGCCATGAATCATGTTATCGTGCCAGGATATTCTTTCAAAATCATTATTGGTTATATCTAAGTTTTTCATACAAATATTACTACTTAAAAAATAGCTTATACTCTGCTTTTTCAAGCAGAATATAAGAAATATAAGAAATATAAGACTATGGAGGAGCTACACCGCAACCACCAAACTGATGCTTCGCTTCAAAACACTGACAAGTTTTTGTATTTTGCCTCATCGTATCATAATGCCAGTGAACTGGGCTTCCTGTATGCTCTTCACATCCATGTGAGCCCTTGGTTATATCTCCACTCTTTGAGTGCGATTTATAATGTGTTACTTTGTTATACAGCTCTCCTGCAGGCGGATTACAAGGAGGACAACCTTCATCTTCTTCACATACTTTTTCTTTGGCTGCAGCCCTTGCCGCAGCTCTTGCCGCATTAGCAGTTGCTGCTTCATTTCCTCCAGCAGCGCTACAGTGAGCCCAGTTATAAGGGTAGGTGCATTTTTGAACTGTGCTATATAAACCCATTGGATCTATCAACTTTAGAGGATTTCCTAGTACATACGCATAAGTATTAAGCCCGCCTTCCAACCCAATCGGATCACTCTGAATATAGCGCCCTAAGTTCGGGGCATAATCCCTAAAGTAGTTGTAGTGTAGTCCTGACTCTGGGTCATAAACCTGCCCAGGAAAACGCAGTGCAACCACTGTCTTCTGGCCATCACCATCCACATCTTCATTAGCTAAGCCAACCCCAAAGGCATCAGACTGCCATTGCCAAACGGCTTGGCCTGCTGCATTAGTAGCCACTCGTGGAGTGTTGAGATGGTCACTGTGGATATATGCAACTTGCTGCTTAGTGCTTTGGCCTTTGTCGTTTAGCCATTGCTCTAACATGGCTATGGGTTGAGTACCTAGCCAAGCATAGTTACGGGTGTAGAACAGCTGGTTGCTAGCGTTGTAATAAGCTTCTTCTAGCAGCTGCCCATTTTGGTCGTAGCTGTAAATAACGGTTTGGCTGCCAAGCTCTTTAACGATTCGCTCACCGATAGCGTTATAGCGGTATTCCGCTTGGGTAGCTCCACCTTTAACAACGGCTTTTAAACGCCCTTGGCCATTATATTGGAGCTGTAAGCCATTACCGTTATTTTGGGTATTACCCATGCCGTCATAACTGACATTGCTTTCTTCATGCTTAATTAAGCGGTTGCTATTTTCGGCATAGGTTAGTTTTTGCGTTTCAGTTTTACCGGCTTTTTCGGTTGTACGCTTGGTGCGGTTACCGACCGGGTCATATTCATAGGTTTTACGGCCGTAGTTGGCTTGCTCTTCGATTAAGCGGTCTAACGGATCATAACCATATGAGCTGTTGTTTTGCTCAGCCAGTAAATTATCAATGCCGGTAATGTTTCCGTTTGGATCATACTGGTAATTTAGCTCTTGAATCCCTTGTACGGTTTGCTGAATTAACTGTAAATCCTGATCATATTGGCGGTTTAAGGTTTTACCATTCCCCCACGTCAATTGTTGTACAGGGCCAAAGGGTACATAGCCAATATTGTTGGCTAAATTAATGACCTGATCACTTCCTTTAAATTGACCTGTGACTTGGTTAACCTGACCGTTACCATTGCGTTGGTAGCTGATGGTTAAACCAGAGGGGTATTGAATACGGGTCAGTTGGTTAGCCAGGTTGTAGCCATAGGCCACACCAAAGAATTGATCCTTACCATTCAGGCTAACCGAGCGCATGGTTTTGGTGGCATTACCCCGGTCATCATATTGGTAAGCAATTAAGCCTGACTGGTCCTGAATACCGGTTAAGCGGCCAATGCCTTTACTTCCATCGTTGGTGTCATCATAAAGGTAAGTAACATTCAGCTCTGGGCTAGCAGGATAAGATCGGCTGGTTTGACGATTTAAAGCATCATAGCTGTATTTGGTCACAACACCGCGGCCATCTACTTTTTGAGTCACATTACCGGTGGCATCGTGGCTATAAACCGTTTCACCACTGCTGGGGCTAATGTCTTTGACCAAACGGCCTAAACCATCATATTGAAAAGTAGTAGTGACACCGCGCGGGTCAGTGACTTGGGTTAAGTTATCTTGCGAATCGTATTTAAATTGCGTGCTTTGGTTTAATGCATCAGTGTTTTGTACCAACCGATTTAACGCATCATATGCATTGCCACTTTTATAATTACGGGGATTAGTCGCACCTGTCGTATTGCTGTTTTTGTCGTATACAAAGTGGCTGGTTTGACCATTAGCGCCCACGGTTTTTAATAACCGACTCATTTCATCATAAGCCTGGCTAAATTGGTTGACTACTGCACCGGTTGAAGATTTAACAACCTGCTTGGTAATATTCCCTGCATTATCGTGTTGATATTCGATGCGTTCGCCTAAGCCATTTTGAATAGCCGTTAAGCGTTTTGCTCCATCATATTCATAATGTAATTCGCTACTATTGGGTAAATAAACCGCCGTTACTTGACCAACTGCATCGTATTCCAAACGAGTGGTGATATCACCCACTGTGCTTTTAATGGTAGCTTGTATTAGCCTACCTATTTCGTCATAAGATAGTTCAGTCACCGTACTATTAGCATTGGTGATTTGTTGAGGATTACCAAAACTATTGTGATTGGATAATTGAATGGAATGCCCCAGGGCATTAACAACTTCAGTTAACTGCCCTTTGTCGTTATAACTAAATTGGGTAATGTCTTGAACATCCGTACGTGGGCCATCAATTTGCGTAACATTGCCTTGATCGTCGTATTGGTAACTGGTGGTACTGCTTGCACCTGACAGTGCTAACGGGGAAATAAATAACGATAACGCCCCGGCTAATAAAGTCTGTTTAAACTGCATTTTAAAATTACTCTAAAAATTTAAACAAAAAAATCTGTGATTAGGCAGCGAAAGCTGCCTAAAAATATGAAAATATGTTGCAAAGTTACTTAAGAATCATTAATTGTCATTGTTGAAGGCAATGCATCTATAGAAATATAAATATGGCCGTAGTCTCCATGATTACTCCGCTTTCCATCACTACCTTCTGGGCTAATAGCAAAATCTAAAATATCACCTTTTTTCAAATTAATTCGGTGAGTTTTATTTGTGCCTTGATGATCATTTGCCTGGATCTGCTGTTGAGCATAGTGTTTGCCGTTAATAAATAATTTTCCAGTAAAGCCATTACCATTATTAGATACTACCTTATGAACTAACCAGTTGATCTCTACTGTACCAGTATAAGGACTAATCCAGCGCTTAATTGGCCAGTGCTCATTAGTTCTAAAGCCTGGATATGGTCCACTAGGTATAAACTGTTCTTGTCCAACTTCTAAAAACGGCGAACCATTCTGATTTAAATCCCACTTAGTACCAGTCCAATAATTAGAGGTAAGTGTAATAAACTCTACAGTTTGATAATGCTTATCTTCATCATTTTTATAGTCGAAGTAACCATAATACCAGTTTTTATATCCTTGCTTTCCTTCTGTAGTCCAGTCTTGTTTAGAGTTGGCCAATAAAACCTTTGTTGCTTCTTCTTTTTCATTTGGATTTCTCCCCAATACTAATTCCTGAGCATTGGTAAAACCATCATTATCTGAGTCGATTGTAGAGTTATTTGTTGAGGTTCTGTCGCAAAAATTTCATTAATTCAAAAACTACTTTCCCTTGGGCGCACTTATCCTGCTAATGCACAGAATTGTTCAAACATTGTCTTATGTTGAGCGGCTGGGTCAGTAGACTGACCTTTCCTAAGCATATGCACCAACTCAATACCAGCCAGTGTTGATCGAGCACTATTAAATGATTTAAAGCCCAACATTGGTCGGGTAATCCGCTTTATAAATCGATGGTCCTGCTCAATAATGTTATTGAGGTACTTTACTTGCCTTATAATAATTGGCTTCTCCATCTCTTTATTTATTTCCTCAATAGCCGCATTATTCGCTGCACTGCCATCAATTGTTATCTTTTCTGGTACGCCATTAGCGCGAATGGCTTTCTTGAAAAATCGCTTGGCAGCCTTAGTGTCCCGGTGCTTGGTAAATAAGAAGTCAATGGTCTGCCCGTCTTTATCAACGGCCCTGTAAAGGTAATACCACTTGCCTTTTACCTTAATATAGGTCTCATCCATTCGCCAACTGCTGCCAACAGGTGACTTCTTTTTTCGAAACTGCTTTTCTAATTTTGGCCCGTATTTAGTCACCCAGCGCTGAATAGTCGCATGATCTACATCCACATTGCGATCTTGCATGAGTTCTTCTATATCGCGGTAGCTCAAGGCAAATCGAAGGTAATAGTAGACAACTTGTAGTACGACACATTTAGGGAAATGACAACCTTTGAAGCGCTCATCAGAACTCATATCGACTACAAAATAATCAGAAATTTAGAGGAAGCTGGAAAGGCTATCATGATGGGTAAAAGTTTGCGACAGAGCCCAACGTACAGCCTGATACACTCAAAGCTTTACTAAAGCAAATCCGACTCAGCGTTAGTTTCAGTATAGTTTTCTATTTCATCGGACTGCTCTGCAGTTTCTATTAATCACCCACTATTAGTAGAACTTATGATCTAAAATAATTATCTTTGACCCTTCTACTACCACTAGAGTAATAAAGGTTGTACCAAACACGAAGCCTTCTAGCGGGTCTTCAACACGAATTCAGTTAATAGTTAGGCGATATTTTTCTATTTGACTAAGATATAAAATTAGAGCTTTTACCAGGTTATAAAGCTACCAATGACAGATAGTGATGTTGATAACGACAAGCTTGAGGAATTTCCTCCTCCCATAAACCGAAAACTCGTGTATATTGCGATTCTATGGTTACCACTTATATTATCTGCACTGTTGTTTCCGGCGATGCTTTACACAAGTGTTTTGGTAGTATTTGGGGTATTATTAATCGCTTGGTATAGCCTAATCTCAAAGCTTATACGTAGGCCTGAGCTTGGCCAGTATAAAGTTGTATTTATAATCGAATTGGTGGCAGTTAGCTGTTTTTTATGCATTGCAGTGCTTGCCTATTTTTTATTCCAAATGTCAAAGTTCTAACACTTTGACCTCTTTCACTTGCCTACCAATATCCATATTTTTTAGGCAATTAAAGAACAACCTCAGTATTTTCATCTGCAATATCAACTCTGACATGGGAGTTTTTTCTAAATCAAATCAAAAAACATCTATTCAGCTATTTTATGTAAGAATTCATCCCGAATAACTTTAATTCTATTTTCATTCTCCATTTTTTTAAGTGCTTTTGTTATTTGCAGAATCAATTTAGAATTACGTTTATGTAGATAATGATAAAGTTTTATTTTTTGAAGAGGCGGCTCTAGAATTTTAATATTACTATATTCATCTGCTTTCAAGAAAGGAAGTAAAGTTATCCTATCGTTAATACCAAGATCTAAATGCTGAGAATTAACGCTTTGCAGCAACTGCTCCATATTAGAGAGAACTTCTATACCAGAAAATCCTTTGGTACCATTCGCTATAAATCTAATACCTCCAATATAACCAATTGTATTATATTGAATACTGTGCCAGCCAGAAATAACAAAACTTTTTAATTCCTCTTTCCCAGTAAAAGCAACTCCTTCTATATGAGCAACTGGCACTGGTACCATCACCAAATTTGGATAGTCTCTATTAGTACCATATATACGAAATAACTCTCCATCTGTATTACCTTTATTTGCTTCAATTAAAGTTCTCTTCCATCCAGGATAATATCTGACTTCAAGCTCACCACCTATATTATGATAAGCTTCTTTCATCACTATAATAACCAGTTGAACAAGCAGATCTGCTCCTTCACCTGTGGATATCACCCATTTTTTTGCAGAAAAACATGAGGATGTCCAAACAAGACTTATAAGGCAAAAGAAATTAAAAAACTTTATCATTAAGCAATAAACTATATTAAAAAATAAACAGTATTTTATAACCTTTTTAACGAAAACATCTCATTATAATCCTTTACTCTACTATGTTCCTATATGTTTATAGTTTAGCTAAAAATAATAAGCATCTATTAATATGCTTCTCCTAATTAATGCCATCAACCATATTTTGGAGTACTGCCATAATTTGCCATAATTCATCATCAAACTGCCTGTTTTAGTCTCTTAACTGGCCTAGTTACTTGGTTTAATCCCTAATAAGGTGATTCAAAGTATATGTGCTCTGGGAACTGATAACCCAAAACATCACTGTAGAGAAGATACATAAGTATATACAAATAATAAGGAACACCAAGAAATGACCACTAGTAAGCTGAAACCAAGTAAAAATAATGTCTATATCAACTATCGGCTTCGCTATGTTGTGTACAGCTTTCTTATGTTTACAATAACAATGACATTATTGGCCAGCCTTCAATCGGGTGCAGAACAAACGTACCTCCATCCTCTATTATCCCTAGCACAGTCTAATGAAGGCAAGCCCATTACCAATTCTAGTTTGTTGATTCATCAGCAGCCTAAACTACCCCTCACCGCCAAAGAGCAGCTTTTTATCATTGATAACTCACAACTCATGTCTAAGCTTCACTTGAACATAGTGAAAAAGCTGCTAGTTAAAGCCCTTCTACAGTTAACACCAAACGATCGCTTTAACATTATTGCTGTTAACAACAAGCTCCAACAGCTATTTCCCAACTCACAGCGCGCGAACTTACTAAGTGTCGCCAATGCTATTGCTTTTGTTGACGTACTATCCATTAGTGGCAAAGGCGAGCTTTTACCTGCGCTTCAGATATCAGCTGCATCCCCAATCCCAAAAGATATAAGTAACAGCCAAATCATTTTACTATCAAATGGCCAGCTTGGTTATCAGCAGTTATTAGAGTTTATTCAGAATCATATTGGCAAAAAACAATTGTTTTCATTCGTAATTGATAGTCAGGCTCGTCTTTCCTTATTAAAGAATATAACCCATGGTAAAAACCAAGCACTGCAGCTTATTTCACTAGGCTCAAACGAAGCTGAAAATACTCATAAATCTTTACAGCTGTTAGCACTTCCTTTGGTACCAAACCACTCAATTACTTCAACCAGTTTAACCAAAGCCACAAAAGCGACTACTTCCTTACTTTCTCACTCGCTATAAGCTACAGGCGAAAAATAGTGATTTATTACTCAAACTCAAAACAAACCAACTTACTACCGTGAAGCTAGCCACTAAAACTTATATGTAGGAGGTATATGTTAATAAAAAGCACTAAACTTATAACCATCACTACATTCCAATACAGTTAACAGCTACATAGTCCAGACAACTTAAGTGTTTAGTCAAGTAAAATGAGTGTGAGAATTAGCAACAAGTTTAAACATAATTTCATTTTGGCAATAAAAAAATATTAACAGCCGCACAGCACTTTAATACGTATTCCCTATACTACTTACTACAAGCTAATGGAAGAGAACCTTGTTCCAGACAGGCACACAATGAAAACAACAGCGCTTTTTCGGCCAATTGGGCCTGATCAATTTGAAGCACTAAAAAAACTTGAATTTAGTCAAATACCATCTCATGTCTTTGGCCAAAAGTTTTTTTACCCACAATTACATGAATCATTTGCAAAACAAATAGCAAAAGAGTGGTACTTGCCTAAGCATGGCCACGCCTATGTTATTAGGCTTGAGATTGCCTGTAGCTACCTTGAGCAATTTGAAGTAAAGCGTATTGGTGGTCCAGAGCATACTGAATACCGTATTCCTATTGAGGAAAAAGCTAATTTCAGCAGAGAACTGGTAGGCAAAATAGAGGTCATTGCTGAGTATCAGCAAGATACCATCAAGCAACCCTTTTTATTTTGTCGAATAGGTGAAACCACAGAGGCAATACTAAGCCCTGCAGCTGGGTTTCAGTCGCACTTTCAGTGCCTAGCTTAAGTCCACTCACTTAGCACTCTGCCAACAAGAGCTATATCAGCAGGGACGCTGTTTGCTATACACTACTTGCCCAATATCTCACCAGGCCACATGACGCTTCAAGGTGGCTCAGTGAATTCAAAGGCTTCAGCATTTTCATACTTATTACGATTTATACCCTAGCCTGCTTACTTAACCTCTAGCAAACGAACAACTGCTTCCAACTGGCCAACTGAAAGCACAAAAGATCTCTAGCCATAATTCAATCCTTACCCTCATTATCCTTGCTCTCTACTTGTACTCATTCAATGCCAATTATTTCGAGCTTCTGCTAACCTTCATTTAACAAGCCAAGTGCTGTTAAAAAGTTGGCGATTTTTCATAAAAGACGTATTATTTTCAACAAAATAGGATCAGATAAGTGACTTAAGCATGCAGGTGAGTTTTGATCAAGATATTCAATAAGATATTCAAACCCAAACACCACACAACAACAGCCTCTCCCTCCTTACCAGAAAGTCAGGAGCTTTCTGATAAACCCACTAAAGCCGTTAATCAAAAGCTCTCCTCTTCTCCCAACAACACAAGCTGGGAGATCAGCCAATTCGCTGTACCTGAGGCTGAGGGGAAAACTCGCTTTCATGACTTTGAGCTGCCAGACAAACTCATGCAAGCAATACACAGCTTAGGCTTCAGCTACTGTACACCAATTCAAGCTGAAGTGCTGACGGCCACTTTAGCTGGGCGCGATGCAATTGGACGCGCTCAAACTGGCACAGGAAAAACTGCCGCTTTTCTCGTTAGTACTATAAAGCAACTATTAGAGACACCCAGCCCCACTCCTCGTTATGCCGGAGAGCCTAGAGCACTAATTTTGGCGCCCACTCGCGAGCTGGCAATGCAAATTGCTAACGATGCCAAAGAGCTGTGTAAATTTAGCTCAATTAATGTCACCACTATTATGGGTGGAATGGAATACGACAAGCAGCGCCGACACTTGCACAATGAATTTTTAGATATTGTCGTTGCAACACCAGGCCGCTTAATTGATTACTATGAAAAGCAAGATATTCACCTAGATCTACTTGAGATGTTGGTTATAGATGAAGCAGACCGTATGTTAGATATGGGCTTCATACCTCAAGTTAGACGAATTGTCAGGGCCACCCCTAAGCAAGGAGACAGACAAACCCTGTTATTTAGTGCCACATTTAATGATGAAGTGACTCGTTTAATAGATCAGTGGACTTACCAGCCAGTTAAAGTAGAAATTGAGCCTGAACAAGTAACAACCGATACGGTTGTTCAGCATTTTTATATGGTAGAAGAAAATAGCAAAGCAAAACTGTTGGTCAATCTCATCTTACAAGAAGATCTTCACCGTATTATTGTCTTTGCAAATCGGCGTGATCAAACCCGCAAGTTACAAGAGCTACTCTATCAGGTAGGTATTAGTTGTGATTTATTATCTGGCGAAGTAGCCCAAAAAAAGCGGCTCCGTACTTTAGAAGATTTTAGAGAAGGTAGAATCCGTGTTCTAGTTGCAACTGATGTGGCTGGGCGGGGTATTCACGTTGATGGCATTAGTCATGTGATTAACTACAACCTTCCCGATGACCTTGAAGACTATGTGCACCGCATTGGCCGAACGGGGCGCGCTGGAGCAACCGGCGTAGCCATAAGCTTAACAGGTGAGTCAGACGCATTTTTACTGCCAGAACTAGAGCAACTGTTAGGCATGTCTTTAACGATTGAGCAACCACCCGAGAACTACTTAACTAAGCCTTTACCTGTTAAAAGCAAAACGTCGCCTACCAAAAGCCATCGCCACAAGCCACACAAGCAATATAAAAAAACAGGCCACCATAAAAAGCCTCAAAGAAGAAGGTAGCAACTGCTGCCTTTTACTCTCTTCAACCATGCACTACCTAAAGTAATCGCTTGCAAACTATGATTAATTGTTCATCTTCATGATTAGACAAAAGGCTAATCAACACAGAGTAAGAAATACTTTTACATATCATCAAAATACTGTATATTTATACAGTTAGTTTTGCTTGATGGTGTTCAGCTCCATTCAATTTATGCAAACCCAATAGTACTTCTGGCAACAGAAGAGCAGCATATATTGAGCGATAGCTAGCCAGTTAACACATATACTCAAGCATTGACTATCTACTCTCGCTATCAGTTATTTAAGGGTATGCTGTCAGATAGACTGTTATCAGATGCCTTAAATAACTTTACTACTGTTGCCGGCTATATGCCGGCTTTTTTTGTTATTTCTTTAATTTGCTACACCTTGCACTATGAACATTCGGTTATTTTTTAAACCTAAAAAGACGTCATGACTTGTATGAATGTCCTAGCTACCAACAGTTACAAAAATTTAACGTCCAGCCTAAACCTGCTTAATAGAAATGTTTCTACATCTTTTGATGTTTTTTCAAACAACATTAAGCCTTGAGGGTTAGCTGATTTGGGTTAATATCTAAAACAAGGAGGTTAATTTTAGTCACGCTACTGCCATCTTGTTGTAGTTACATAGGAAACAGGAGCAAGTTTCTTTTCGAATACATGTTCTTTAGATAGTGGTCTTTTGCACTGAAAGGTACCCACCTATGGTAGATGCCATCCAGCTTGAATTAATCAAGAGCCAGAAACGTACTTTTGTTCTAGATACCAATGTTCTCATCCACGACCCCAATGCCGTAATGAATTTTGATGAGCACAAAGTTATTATTCCCATTACAGTATTAGAGGAGCTTGATAAACTTAAAACAGGAAAGCACACCATGGCTGCGGACTGTCGGCAGGCAATACGCGTCATTGATCAAATTCTTGGCTCAGCCCCTCCTGCAGAAGTAGAGCAGGGCGTGCCCATTCGACGCTATGATGAATCTCCTCCCTTAGGCACACTGGCCATTATGATGCCTCTCAATGATCCAGCAATCTCCTTTCTTTCGCCAGCAAATGACAACATCATTATTAACCACATTTGTTCTCTACAGCACATTTGCCAAGATGAAAAAATCATCCTGGTCAGTAAAGACATCAATATGCGTCTAAAAGCTAGGGGTTGTGGTATAGAATCTCAGGACTATCACAACGACCAATTAGTATCTGATGTGGAGCTACTCAGTAAGGGTTATCAGGAAATTTTTGGTTCATTTTGGGAGCAAATACATCATGTGTCTACCCGACAAGAGCAAGGACAAACATTACACATTATTCCCAAAGACAACTTAACTTTTGAGGTATACCCCAATAAGTTTATTTTGGATGAACAAGGGTTTATTGGGCAAATTAAAGCGATTAGCGATACTGAAGTAACTATGCTCGACCTTACTCATGATTTCCTAATGCAGCAGGAAGCCTGGGGGTTACAACCCAGGGATATATACCAGGCAATGGCGCTTCAGTTGCTGCTGGACCCAGATATTCATCTAGTCAACCTTACGGGGGCAGCAGGTTCAGGTAAAACAATTTTAGCTTTGGCAGCAGCCATAGAAATGACTGTTGCTAGCAAGCGGTATCGTCGTATTATTGCCACTCGTAGTGTACAAGGGTTGGATGAAGATATCGGCTTTTTACCTGGCACTGAAGAAGAAAAAATGGAGCCTTGGCTCGGCGCCATTACCGACAACCTGGAAGCCCTTCATTGTGAAGATGAGTGTACACATAGCAGTATTGATTACATTCTGAAAAAAGTGCCACTGCACTTTAAATCACTCAACTACATTCGAGGCAGAAGTTTCCAACATAGCTTAATTATTATTGATGAGTGCCAAAACCTAACGCCTCACCAGATGAAAACAATCATTACGCGAGCAGGCAGTGGGAGCAAAGTCATTTGTCTGGGTAATTTGGCCCAAATCGATACCCCCTACCTTAGCGCAACCAGCTCAGGGCTCACCTATCTAACAGAGCGCTTTAAAAACTTTGCTTATGGCGGAAATATTCAATTAAGAGGAGTCCCACGATCATTGTTAGCTGAATTTGCTGAGCAAAACCTATAACAACATTGTTAGTGGAGCATAACAGCACTCAATCAAACCTAAAACGAAAGATATAAACGGTCATAGAGGCGATATACATCCCCTATCGCCTTTATAGATAGCCACCTCTTGTACAAGAGCAAAGAGCTCGTTAGACTTGATTGACTGTTAGAACAATACGATAGAGCCACTATGTTAGCTGTTATTTCCCCTGCCAAAACACTGGATTTTGAAACACCCCCTACCACCCCTACATATACTCAACCTGAGCTATTAAAACATTCTGAAGTATTAATCAAAATACTTCGCCAATATAGTCCCGATCAGCTAGCCCAGTTAATGAAGCTCAGCGATAAACTTGCCGGTTTAAATGCAGCCCGCTTTAATAACTGGCATTTACCATTTACTCCAAATAATGCTAAACAAGCAGTATTAGCTTTTAAAGGTGATGTATATACTGGGCTAGAAGCAGAAAGCTTTACAGAAAAACAATTTGAGTTTGCTCAGCAGCATTTAAGAATATTATCAGGCCTTTACGGCTTATTAAAGCCATTAGACCTTATCCAGCCATACCGACTAGAAATGGGAACTAAGTTAGAAAATACTAATGGCAAAGACTTATACCAGTTTTGGGGAGAGCAAATTACCCAACAATTAAGCTCACAGCTAGCAGATGTGAAAGGCCCTTTGATTAACTTAGCCTCTAATGAATACTTTAAATCCATCAAACCCAAGCTACTTGACACTGATATCATTACACCCGTTTTTAAAGACTGGAAAAATGGCCAATATAAAGTGATTAGCTTCTTAGCTAAAAAAGCTCGAGGGATGATGGTTAATTATCTAGTAAAAAACAAAATCAAAAACCCAGAAAAATTAAAGCAATTCGATCTTGCCGGGTATCAATATCAACCAGATTTGTCATCTGCCAAGGAGTGGGTATTCACCAGAAAGCAATAAGGGAACCCTTTAATAAGATAATTTTATATGTGAATCAGTTACATATATTTTCTCAAAATATCATTATATTTATCTGATTCACGTATAAGTTGGATGGTAGACCAAATATCTTCTGCTAGCTTTGGATTTTTTTGAACAAATTGATGAGACAACATCAAAAAGTATGCTTTGGTTCTAAGAGGTGTTTTTATTTTAATCACTTGACTATATTTTTCAGGGTACTTCTTTAAAATAAAATCACCCATGGTTTCCAAATCTGCAATACCAGCGATACGGCCTGCTACCAGTTTTTCCATATTTTGTAGGGTATTTTCGACCTCCTCAACATCTACACTCAGTTTCACTAGTTGATCAACTATTGCATACCCTCTTGTAGCACCTATTGCACCATTCAGCTCAGTAAACTGTTTACCATCCCAGTTCAAAGGAGAACTATTAAGCTTATACAAGACATATGACCAATTCAACATTCTTTTATCAATATCAGGTTTGCCATTTTGGATTGGATAAACCCCTATTGCTAAACGCTCTGGTTTAAAACTACTATGAAAAAGACCATCAACCTTATTGGCAGCAATAGCTTTTAATCCCCGCTGCCAAGGCAAACGCAACAAAGTCAATTTAATATTTAGCTGCTCCTCTACTAACTTAAGCATCTCTATGGAAACACCAGGCCTTTCATCAAGCAACTTTGTTCCGCCCCCTATGATAAATGGAGGATTTGCAGAGTCACCACAGGCCAATATGACAGTTTGAGCATAACACGAGTTGATAAGTAGTATAGTAACAGCTATTAGCCTAACCATTATTTTTCTTAACTATAAACTTCACTTACAATCGCATATCAATGACATTTTTCAGCTCACCCTCAAAGTCATTCGCTGGCAAGTTATAATCTAAAATTCGCTGTAGTGCTTCATATACTATCAACCAAGACCATAAGCTATACTCCATTTTTTTCTCCGGCAATTTAGCAAAACTATCATTAAGTAATTGGGAATATCGCTCTTTAATTAAAATAATCTGATCTGGCAAACTTTGATTATCTGAGAACTTACTAGCTAGCTTATTATCTCTTGTTAGGTACATATCTTACACCTCAAGTCAAAAAGATCTTGAAATTAGTGGTAGATAAAAATAAATACACCCTAACTAAAGCAAGTAATTTGCCAAACCACTTAAGCGCTTTAAACTACCCCTTATTTGGTGAGTAGAATACAATTTTTATGAAGCCAAGTCCCATTACTGTTTAATTCAAAGACACTTTTAGTATAATGCTTATAGTCCATTCATAAAGGATACAAACCAACCACAATCCATAATTAAATGTTAACAAAATAGCAAGAATACTCTCAGCGAAGGTTATATACTCTTCGCGAATGATTTTTACACCTAAAAATCATTCATGATGGGTATATAGTCAATGCAAGTGGTTTATAGGGAGTTATGCCATGTAATATCTCTATAATTTCGTTGGCAGCCAAACCGTAAAATCACTAATAACAAAAGCGTAACAATTCTCAGACGGGTGAATTAATATGACATATTAGTCATATCACCGTATATTTGCAATGTTAATACTCCTTTTACTTCACCTACTATTACTGCTGAGCTAAACAGGATATATAAGCTTAACTCATTTTAATGTTCACGTTGTTCGCTTAGAGCATTAACCTCTAGTTTCAACATACGTGACTGTCTATATAGATAACGTACCATATCATACTCAAAAGGTGAGTCTAGTGAACCATAACGAAATGGAATTTGATGACGGCGATCAATAGCATTTAACGCGAAAACAGCCGGATGGCTAACAGTAGTACGAGGTATTGTTAACCAATTAACCTGGTTAAGTAAAAAACTATCCACAATGAGCCCAGCCATATCCCTAAGATTGGTTGGCCCTAATATGGGTAATACAATATAAGCGCCATCATTGACTCCATAAAATGCTAGCGTATGACCAAAATCAGCATTGTGTCGCTGCATTCCAATATAACTGGCTACATCAAATGCCCCCAATATACCAGCGGTAGTATTTATCAATAAACGTCCAGAGCTGTATAAAGTCCCTTTCAAATTGAATTGCAACCCATTATTGACAATGTTCGCCACCTCAGAAACATTATCAAGCACTTTACTCACTCTATCTTGAATGAACTCAGGAATTAAATACTCATAAGTAGATACAACGGGTAAATACACATTTTCATCAAACTGCCTGTTAAACTTATATAAAATTCGATTAGCCGGTTCTAATGGGTCATATGCATCTATAAAATTGATATCCTTTATTGTAGCCTCTCTGGCTTCATTTCCCCAAAAATCAAGGCTTTCAATAGGATTTTCTCGTTCAGCGGCTAAACAGTGTATACTTACAAATAACCAAACACCCATCAAGATTCTTTTTTTAATTTTAAGCATTTTTATATACATTTATAGTATCGGTAGTTGTACCTGTTACTTATATTTTAACAACTGTAATAAATCATCAACGTTCTGTTGATAGTTAAGGTTTCCGCAATGGCCACCATAAGGGTATAAAGTTAGTCTTTCACCAAAGGTTTTAGTTAAAAACTGTATATCTTGATTTGATAAAATAAAATCATCTTTATTAGTAATAACATAAATATTATTTGACTGAGACAAGTATTGCTTCAACGCTTTCAAACTATTTTTCTTAATAATTTCACCCAAAGGCATCCCTACATAAGGTGCTACAAACTTATTTAAATAGCAGTGAAAGTTACATAGTAGTGCTTGCTTAAAAAAGTGAGTCATAGATGCACTAATATTCAGTTCTGCTTTTGGATCAATATAAACGCCAAGTTTGTTGATTTGATCCACCACAAAACTCATCTCAGCCACACTAAACCGAAAGCTGGCAGCAATCAGCAATGCCATTTCCTCTCTAGTTAATGCTTGCCCAGAACCTTGAATATCAAAAAATAGGCCTTGCTCAATTGCTATGTAACCTTGGCTGGCAAAAAAGGCGGCTAACTTAGTAAACATTAAGTTAAAAAAGCCTTCTGCACTATTGACATTATAAGCCTTTGCTAAAGCCAATTTATCAAGTGCTTGTAATGATGTATACAGATCCACAGGTGGATTGATTAAAACCACTTTCGAAAATTTAAAGGTTTTTATGGTCGAATCTAAATAGCTAACAAATGCAGCCTGTAAAGCACCTAGACTATAGCCAACTAAAAAATTGCCCGTTATTTTTATTTTATGGTTAACGTTAAGTTGAGCCACTGTTTTTTGCATCACTTGGTATAAGTCACTTGCGTCAGTTTTACTTAAACCTGGTCTCGCTTGTGGGGCAGCCGCTGCAATAAAGTCATAGTTAGTAGGAGAAGATAATAAAGCAACATGAAAACCTGCTTGATAAAATATCTTTTTCAAAAATTGCATTTTCTGGCTTTTATAGCTGGCACCAGTACCTGCTATAACAAAAATTAACGGTGCAGCCTCTGACTGATAAGCAACAGGCACAGTAAAGTCTTTCACATCCCATAGGTTATTTGGTAAGTTATCTCTAATACCCCTAACAATAACAGTCTTTTGTTGAATTTCGCTGTCATTCAATAACTTTGGTCGGTATTCTGGTGGCGAAGTGGCTATTGTTGCAAAAAAAGGGTTTTTAATTGGAAATCCATATTCAGAGGCTACTGCTGTAACACAAGTGAATGAAATTAAAAGAAATAACAATAAATACCTTTGTTTTTGCTTTATCACAAGCATAATCAGTACAATCCGTTGCTTTTAGAAGTCATCCATCATATGTATAAACAGGCGCACTGTGCACGAATATTATTCGTGCACTTTATCAACTTAGCTATATTTCAAACTACATTGATAACCAATGCTTACCTTCACTTCTTTGTTTTATTAAATTCCGCTAACTGTTCTGCACTCGCTTCTTTCTGATACTTCTGTTTCCACTCTGGGTAAGGCATACCATACACCATTTCTCTGGCTTGCTCATACTCTATTTCAGTACCTTGCTCTTTTGCTGCTTGTACATACCACTTACTCAGACAGTTACGACAAAAGCCAGCCAGGTTCATCAGGTCAATATTTTGTACATCTTTGCGGCTATCTAAATGCGCTACCAGTCGTCTAAATACAGCAGCTTCTACCGCAGTTTGTTTATCTGTTTGTTCCATGCTCATTCACTAATTTAGTTAGATTTAAGCTCTTATCATAACCTCTGAATCAAACTTAACAAATCCTGCTTTATCAACTTCTGGTTTTCCCATAGGATAAAATGGCCTTCTCCAGCTACAGCATTTAAGCTGACTGCTTTGCCCATTAACTGTTGTACAGCGTACTCAGCATTACCAAAATAGGCTAATTTATCCTCTTTACCATGAACAATATGAACCTTAGCCTTAAGCTTTGACCAGTCATCCGCCATTTTTTCCAGCTCATTAGCCAAACTAAATATTTCTTGGTTAGCTTTTAATAGCTTTTCTGGTACAAACCAGCGGATCACAGGCCACTCAATCACTTGGTTATACCAGCGAGGAGATTCAAGACTTGGATCTAGAGAAGCAGCCACTAGCATAATACTCGCTACTTGGACAGGATAATCGATAGCCATTTTGGTTGCTAGGGAGCCTCCTAATGAGTGTCCCACCAAAATGATTTGTTTGTCAGTTTCTAACAAAGGTTTTAGCAGTTTTGCCTGAGTAGCCAATGAAGGGCTGACTGTAGCTGATGACAGGCCAAAACCAATACGGTCCACAGCCACTAGCTCTGCTTGTGTCATCAATTGCTCATCAGCTAAATAATAGGAATAGTTTTGCCACTGCCCAGGCGTACCATGGATAAAAATCACCCTAACAGCAGCATCCGAGTTTCCAGTTTTAACATAGTGTAACCTTTGCGGCTCAGCACCTATAAAATAAGAATTAGCATTCACATCCACTGATGCCTGAACTAATTGAACCCACTGATATCCCGATACAACTAATAAGCTAAACGAAAGGATGGTCGTGATACACAATCGCCACCATAGCGTAAACATACTCTAAACCTCCACTATAACCACCTAACGTTGCATAAGCTCTCAGTCCAGAATTGCTTCACCCTATACATAGAAGCAATTAGAGTAAAGCAATGTTTATATGACCCAGCTTAACAAACAAATGTTTCAGCTGGAGGAAAATTCCAGTCATCAACCCTACACTTATAAGCAACGTAAGCTCCAGGCAGTAGAACACAATGGCTAGTAACTTCAGTTTTTTTTATCAAGTATGTTGCTGGGTGTTACTCATCGGAATAAGCCATGCAAAGGAACCTAACCATTTAATCATTGGTGTAGAAAAGCTCAATTACTTTCCTCACTATAGCCATGAATATGGAAAACTAGTTGGCTACACACGAGAGGTTTTCGATGCTTTTGCCAAAACCCATCATTACACTATTGAATATCGCCTTTTAGCTGTGAGCGAACTTTATACAGAGCTACTGCAAACACAATCAATAGACTTTAAATACCCTGATAACCCACAGTGGAATTCAAAAGGAAAAGAAAATATAAAGGTACATTACAGTCAATCGGTCAGCCAATATATTGATGGTATTATAGTTATGCCAGCAATAAAATCTAAAGGCCTACCTTTTTTAAAAAACCTGGGAACTATAAAAAATTTTACCCCATGGGGATATACTGAACTAATTGAGTCTGGACAGATTCAACTACATGAAAGCGAAACAATGATAGAATTACTATCTCAAGTAATGTTTGGTAAAATCGATGGGGCTTATGTTAATATTGCAGTTGCAAGGTACCATTTAAATTATACAATTCACTCACCTAAGGCATTAGTGTTTAATAACAAACTACCTTATATAAAAAGCTCATATTATCTTTCTACTGTTAAACACCCAAAAACTATCAAAATATTTAATCAGTTTTTAACTGTCGAAGCACAATTGATAGACAAACTAAGAAAAAAATATAATGTAAGTGTCGAATTTTAAACCTTTTATAACAATAAGCATACATCTAAAATTCGCTAAACATATATATTCCTTGTATTATGTCGTGTATATAATATAAAAATACAATCACTATTGGTATTAACCTACGCTATGGACTGCATTGAACAATTTGGGCCAGTTACCGCTCTACACATGGGAAGACCCATGTTCAAATTTATGCCTCCAGTAATGACCGTCAGATGTTATGCTGTTGATGGAATCATGATAGACACAGGCATTTATAGCAAGCATCGCCGAGTACTCAAGTTTGCTGATGAACAATCGATTCGCAAAGCGATTATTACCCATCACCACGAAGATCATACTGGCAGTGCCAGCGCTTTAGTTGATGCAGGGTTTACCGTACTTGCTTCACCAGCTAGCGCGACTAAAATGGCCAGAGGCTTTAAATATAAACTTTATCACCAACTGGTATGGGGGAAAGCCCCCACCGTTCAAGTTGACTGTTTAGACGACATTATTGAGACTGATCATTATCAATTTAAAGTTATCCCTGCTCCTGGCCACTGTGATGACCAAGTTGTTTTTTTTGAAGCTAATGAAGGTTGGCTATTTTCTGGCGATGCATTTTTAGCAGATAAAATCAAACTTTTTAGGGGTGACGAAGATTTCGCTAAAACGGTAGAAAGCCTGAAAAGATTGGTGACTTTAGAGTTTGAGCATTTGTTTTGTGCTCACCGCCCAGTCATGGAACAAGGCAAGCAAGCGCTACAAAATAAACTTAATTACTTAATAGAGCTAGAAGGGCAAACCCGCTATCTTCATCAAAAAGGTTACTCAATAAAAGCCATAAGCCAACAACTGTTAGGCAATGAGGACAGCCTACGTACTTTACTTACACGGGGTGACATGTCAAAGCAAAATGTCATTCGCTCAATATTGTTTGGCTCTATCCCCAGGGAAGAAGGGAAGCTTTGATAGACAGCGGCTCTTCACTAAGGTTATTAGTCATTGATTGCTAACCATTATAGACATCCCTCAAAAAACACCATATAACCAAACCCTAGGAATGACTATGATTATTTGATCTAACAAGTTTTATAGACGACCGGTCTAATCAGGTGCTAGTATTTGAACATGACACGTAGTGAACATCAAGATACCCGAGAAACCATCCTGAATGCTGGTGAGCAGTTAATTCTCAGCAAAGGCTTTTCTGCAGTAGGGTTGGCACAAATCCTAACACAAGCCAATGTCCCCAAAGGCTCGTTTTATCATTATTTTCGCTCTAAAGAGCAGTTTGGTGTAGAACTACTCAAGCGTTATTTTGACGATTACAACAAACTGTTGAAAGATCTATTTGCTCAGCCTGAAAAAACAGGCAAGCAACTATTAATGGAATATTGGCAGCGTTGGTTTGAAAATCAGGCAGCCATTTGTTGCGATAGACAATGTATGGCAGTAAAGCTTTCTGCTGAAGTATCTGACTTATCCGACGATATGCGTTTAATATTAAAGTCAGGCATTGATTCAGTCATTCAGAAAATAGCTGCCTGCATCGAACGAGGTGTTAATGATGGTTCACTATCTGAACACTTAGATCCACACTATACAGCATTTACTCTTTATCAGCAGTGGATGGGAGCCAGCCTAATCACAAAAGTACGACGAGATAAGTCAGCTATTACCAACGCTATGGCTTTAACTGAGTGTATATTGACCAAATAAAATTTGATATTTATTACGCATTAATAACAAACCCAAAATACCGTACTGAGGCCTGGCAAAAATACAGTCCCGCCTCATTTTTTTCTACCTAACAACTAGACGACTGGTCTACTAAGGAAATATTATGCCATCCAATCAACTATTGTCTCCATTCCAGGTGGGTGATTTAGCACTACCAAACCGAGTCATCATGGCTCCTTTAACTCGTTCCAGGGCAAGTGCAGGAGATGTACCTAACCAGCTAATGGCACAATACTACACCCAGCGAGCCTCAGCAGGATTAATCATCTCTGAGGCCAGCCAAATTTCTCCACAGGGCCAGGGCTATGCCTGTACTCCAGGTATTTATAGCCAGTCTCAAATAGCTGGTTGGCAGCAAATTACTCAAGCTGTTCATCAAGCAGGTGGACGCATGGCTATTCAGCTATGGCATGTTGGGCGTATCTCTAATCGACTATTTCAACCTAACAACGAAGCACCCGTGGCCCCTTCAGCAATCAAGGCTGAAGGGGCCAGAAGTTATAAATTACAAGAAGGCAAATTAACCCGTATTAGCACTGATACACCTAAAGCCCTAACAGTTTCTGAAATTCAAGCAATTATCGCCGACTATCGGCAAGCAGCCCTTAACGCAATGGAAGCTGGATTTGACTTGGTTGAGCTCCACGCAGCTAACGGGTACTTACCAGACCAATTCTTGTCTACCAACAGCAATCATCGGACCGATCAATATGGTAGCTCTATCACCAACCGAGCGCGCTTCACTTTAGAAATTATTGATACTTTAATCGATGCGATAGGCGCTAATAAAGTGGGTGTTCGGCTATCACCCAAGGGGGCATTTAATGATATTGATGATACTGAATCAGAGACAATGGCAATTTATTTAGCTGAACAATTCAATAAACGGCAAATAGCCTACATTCATATCAATGAGCCCACTTGGGATAATGGCCAACCATATGAAATTGAATTTCGCCAGCAATTACGCCAAGTATTTCAAGGGCCTATTATTGTTTGCGGGGCTTATACACAGGCCAGTGCCGAACAAGTCATTAACAGTGGGCATGCAGACCTGGTAGCTTTTGGTCGGCCTTATATTGCTAATGCTGATTTAGTAGAGCGGTTCCAGAATAACGCCGAACTTAATCTACCTCAGCAAGAATCATTCTATGGAGGTGATGAAAAAGGTTATACTGATTATCCGTTATTAGAGCATGAAGCAGAGCCAGTTTAAGGGTACTGTTATAAATACGACAAATGAAGGCCCCCTACTCCTCCTTTGTTTGTCGCTTTTAATTTGATGTTTATTAGTTAATTCGGTGACGCTTTCTCAATACATTCAATATATCTTTTATAAAGCATTACTTCTTCTGTTTGAATCCGGTGCCCCAAAACCCCAATAATATTACCTAAGGCTTTGGCAAACTCCATAATTTGATTATCATATTCACCATTTTCAAACTTATCAAAAAAAGTTAATGCATCTTTAGAAATACTTAGCATATCTTGAGCATAGCCTTCCGCAAGCTCACTAAAGTGATGCTCCATTAAAACAGGATATAATAGCTCATCCTCTTTTTTTAAGTGAGATAAAATTAATTGCTTTGCCTTATATAACTTTGTTTTACAGCGAGCAGAGCCAATCCCTTCATACATCGCCTCGTCCAATAAGCGCTGAATGGCTCTATGCTCAACAACAAAACTATCAATAAGTGCTTGGCCTTGCTTGTCCATTACTGACATCGTCTTTCTTACTGATAAGGATATACAAACAGTATACACCCTCTGCATCAAAACCACTAAGGAGTAACAAAACTGGTAGCCATCGCCTTCCCACATATAGCTCATACCTACACTGCTATGCAGTCATCAGTAATGCTTGTTAGTTACGAACAGCTCTTTTAAAGGCTTGCTCTATAGTTCAAACTCAAACCACCTTTTCAAAAACAAGGCTCGCTGCTTAATAAATGGGGTCATTACAGCATCCAGATCACCAGCTTTCAACAACCGATACATAGTGCCTTGTTAAGGATATTTATCGCCCAAAAATTCAGCCATAAATTCAACCGTAGCATCTCTGGTTTTCAGCCACTCTTTTTGTGACTTTTTAAGCAACTTTTTTTCTTTCTTGTTCAACTTAGTATTGAGCTTCTTATAGTAAATATTAAGCTCCCTATCCCACAAATCAACTCCAATATAACATGGCACTCCTCCTGTACCACCACCAGTATTGGCTAAGTAGTCATCAATATACTTTGCTATTTCACTTTCAAATTTATCAACAGAGCTAAATTCACTAAGCACTTTAAAGTCATTAATTTTTTTGTAGTCAAAGTTGAATGAATAGACTTGTGAACAGTTAAAAAACAAGAGAACAAAACAAGGTCTTAATACCTTTAACATGTTATATACCTATAATAAAGTGTTTTGAATTATAATACTTTAATTATACCTTCTACATTCACTAAACTATAGCCATGAAACAATATATTTTAGTCATAATAGCAAACAAGCTATCCATGACAATCAACTTAAAATAAAGCACTATATTACCTCTCTACATGCTAGAGTAAAATTCAACCAATTAAAGAATAAGGCTGAAGACCTTAAGAAGCTTCTATCATCCGTACTTTCTTTATACTCAGCCTACCTTCATGACTTTAAAATTTTCATAAAAAAACATAACATTTGTAATAACATGCTTATTAGTGAAATAAAGAAAAAAGCTCCTATTAGTAAAATCAAACCAAAGAATATTCTAATACGCCAAGTGACTATTGAATTAGCAAAGTTTAATGCGGAAGGTTTATCTCAAGATATCATTGATCACTTAAATAATGAGCCTGCTTTTCAATACTGTTTCTCATTAAGGGCAACATGGAATGAATTTTCTTCGCTAGATGACGTAGAAGTACTTACAATAGATAATATGTTGAAGCATTTAGAATAAAGGTATTTGTTTAAACAAGACTATTTTTCAGCCAGATAGAAGCCTGAAGGACTCTTAAAGATAAAGCCTAAAAGTTGAACGTTAGCTGCTGATTATCAGTGATCATTTCAACCACGGACTCTTTTTTATTTTCTGCTAACGAATAAAACGCATTCTGCCCAGCACTAACCTTTATTGATACTCGCTTACCCTTACCGATGTAATCACCATTAACAAAGTGCTCCGCATCATCACGATTGCTTAAAATTACTACCTCAAAAGCATTAATCCCTAATGCCTGATTAATCTGTTCATTAATATCAGCACTAAAGGTACCTGTAAATCGTACATTAACAGCAAACTGGGCATTACCATTCAAATCGAGTGAAAAACTTAAATAACTATGCTCAAGAATGGCTACCTTTGCAACAGGCAAACTTTTCTTCGCTTTAACCAACACCATTTTTTCAAGGGGCACTAACCCCATACAATCATGGATGCTCACTCGTGTACCACAGCGGAATGAACCTTTATAATCCATCGTTTTAACTGTCGAGACTTCTTTTGTATAACGCTCTAAAATAAGTTCACGCAAGGCTAGTAACTGGCTATCTTTTTGACTGCGAGTGCGCTTGAAACTACGCTTTAAACCGTCCAGTTTGGCCGTCAGGTGAGTCAACTGCTCATGAGTCGATGTACCATTTAACTCAAGTCGACTAATATTAGTTGCTAGGTCTTCAAGGTCTTGAAACAACACTTGAGGGCTACTCTCACTAGGTGAAAGTACTTCATTTGTTATTTCAGCGCGCTTACTCCTAAGTAATGCAGCTTCAAGCACTTGAATTTTTTGCTTATACTGCTCTTTGTATTCAGCTAAGCGTTTGGTTTTCTCTTTCTTTTCAAGCTGTAAGTTACGACGCCTATTTTGTATCTCATTGATTTCTATCAAAATAGACGCTGTGTCGTACTTTTCATAGATTGCTGCTTTACTTCTTTCCTCTTCGACAGTCAGTAATGCACTCTGGGTGTGGAATGTTACCAGCAACAATAACATTCCTAACCATCTATTCATTATTTACCCCGTGTAATACTCTAACTTAATATAGTTATAGAATAGACTAGCTCTGAGCCTATAGTTGGTCAATAAAACATCAGATATCGTAGAATTAGTGACACAAAGATGTCGCTTCTATGAGAGCGATATAAAGCTAGTCATCTTCTTTAAAGAATGCCATCAATCCTTCTAACTCTTTTGATGCATTATACAACTCTCGTGATGCTTTTTGATTTTCAACCACATTCGAATCAATTACAATTATTTCTTTATTAACATTTTTGATATTCATATTGACACGAGATGCTTCTTCAGATGATTTCTTAATTAATTCAACAATAGAAACTATATGTTTTTCGCATTCACTAGCATTTTCGCTCATGGTTTTAGTGGCTAATAAATTATTCTCTATTGATTTAGAAATTTTCTTAAAGTTCGAGGTAACTCTATCTGTGATAGTATCTGCATTTGAGCAAGAACTTGAAATAGACTCTATATTAGTTGAAACATCTTTAACTGTAGTATCTTGTTGCATTAATAGCTTTGCAATTTGAAGATTATTTTCATTTACCTCTTTCGTCCGTTCAAATGAGTTTTCACAGTTTTCCATTACTGATTGTAAACGGGTCTGAGCTACTTTCACCAAACTGGCGAGCCTAGCATTTGCATTCTGTGTTTGAATGGCTAGTTTTTTCATTTCTTCAGCAACAACTCTAAATCCACCAGACCCCTCTTCTATTTGACAAGCCTCAATTGCTGCATTTAAACTAAGCACATTTGATTGAGTAGATATTTCAGATATTTTATCAATAAAGCTAAATATCTCCTCAGTAACATCTTCCAACTCATTTAAAACATCTAAGGTTAACTGCACACTTGATTGAGATCTTGTTGCTGCTTGGCTTGAATGTTCCGATAAGGCATTAATTTTATTAATATCACTTGAATATTGATTCATTTGCTGTGTAACTTTGTGAATACTACTAAAAATATTCTTTAAAATTTGAGCCAGCTCATCAACCTCTGAATCACTAAATTTTGACAGATCATCCAAATCTTTTAAAAGATCTACTATTTTATCTATTGAAATATTTACTTCTCCTATATTATTAGACGTAGACACCATTGCTTCAGCTACTGAGGAAACATTAGTAGCCATAACATTTGAGCTGTTTGATATTTCACTAGACTGTGATTTCAAATATTCAGAGCTTGAAGCAATAACTTTAAATGACTTTGCAAATCCATCTGCTTGATTTTTTTGCCTAACAGCCAACTGTTTAGCATTACGAATTACAGATGAAATTTTATCTTGAAATAAATCTTGAATTGATTTTGCCATTACACCAATTTCATCTTTTGCCTGATAACGACATTTATAACGAAAATTCCCTTTAATCAATTCAGCCATTGTTACTTTGAATTCAATTAACGGCCTGCTAATAGAATAAAAAATAATCACCCCAACAATAAATGCAAACAAAAAACTAATAACACCTAATAGTACTTGTACATTTTTCCAAAAAACTGTGCTTTTATTACTTTCCAGCAATGCCGATTGCACTTCTTTCTCCAAGTTTATGGCTGTATTTGTAATATTTTCATCTAACAGTTCTATTAAGTCATATAAATTACTGCTTTCATTACTTGTTGATGCAACAAACATTTTGTTTATATTATCAGCTGAAGTCAGTTCTCTATTTTTTAACTTAATCAGAATAGGTAGTTTCACTCTCAAAGACGACAGTATTGAAATAATATGGTTACTGGCATCACTTTCAGGCAATGATGAAAGACCAACTAAAGCTTGGTCGATGTATTCAGTAATATCTACCAATGCATACTTAGTTTGTTTTATTTTTTTACTTAAAAGAACTTCTTTTACTAATTTCTCTATTTCTAAAACCACAGACTTTACTTGCAATACTACACTAACAGTTTCTAATGACTTTTCTGTTGTATGAGTTAGTTCTTCAAGGCCAATTTTTATTGCGTTTTGGGCCGAAGTAACTTGAGCACCAATATTTTCTTCAACTTCATTAACATTGACTTCAACTTCAAAATTAATCGTATCAAAAATGGCGCTAGAATACTCTTCAAGCTGTTCAAACTCGCTGTTAATTTTTTCATATATATTAGTTAATTTTATTTCATCCAAAACTTCTTCATCTGCTTTTAAAGCTTTTTCTTTTTCATAAACAAGAGTATTTACAATAGCGTTCACTCGATTTAGCCTAGCCAAAAATTCAGCAGCATCATCCTCCTTAAAAAAACCTGCCAGATTACCTCTCAACCTATCGAAAGTATCGTTAATATCTATCTCAATATATTTTAGCTCATTAAGCTTTCTCACTAAAAGCAAGTCTTTACTCTGCAAACCTAGTAGCATTATAGATTTTTGAATTACATTTTCCTTTTGCAATACAGACAATGTATTTTTCGCACTAGAGGCAAGCAAACTCACTTGATTATTAATAATATCTCTATTTTTATCTAACAGTTGCTTACTGGAACTAAATGACGAGGCTGTATTAACTTTCACTTCAAATGTCAAGGAGTCAACAAGCGATATGACATTTTCACTAATCACAGAAAAATCATCCCTTAACTCAACAGCTAAACGAGAAAGTTTTTCTTGATACGCTAAAAAATTACTTTTTTCTATCGCAAGTTTATTTTTAACAGAGCTAATTAATGTTAAAACCTGTTCATTATTGGTGCTAGTAATATTAGATAGCTTTTCAATATGGTTTTTTATAGATTCTTCACTATTTGCAAAGTGGATATCATTAGTTACAGTTCTAATCAAACTTAGCTGCTGACTTAGAATTTTTTGTTGTTTATTTGCTACTGAAATAACTTTGGTAGTGTCAATTAAACTCTTACCAAGTTCATTCTGTGCATAGTACCCACCTCCTGCAATCAACAGTGTCAGCATGCATAAAAAAGCAAATCCCCCTATTAATCTCCATCTAATTGAAATATCTTTTAAATAGAACCTGCTCTGCTTATCCTCTTCGTTTTTAGTTAATTTAGGTTCATTATTATTATTCATTAATGATTCTTTAATTAGTTATTTGATAATGATCACTTATAACTCTTTTGGCTCTAAGTAAGTAGGCATATTAGCTTCGCGCCTGACTCGCTCCCACTCTTCTCTGGTTCGAAAAGCTTTATCACCACTCATCTGATCTATTATCTCGAAATAATCTAGCTTATATGGGTCTGCATTTACCTCTGCAATTGTTTTACCGCGAACAGCATAAACTGTTTGGATAGATTGGTGATCAAAATCTCTCCAATATTGTTCATCTTTAAGCAGTTTATATTTTCGTCCTTCTAATGCTAATATCACTTTTGCAGGATCAAATGAACCCGATTTTTCTACTGCTGCTTTGTATTCATACATGATTGTGTATGCCGAAGCACCAGATGTCGAAGGGTAACGATTATATTTTTCTGTAAACTTTTTAACGAAAGCTTTTCCTTTTTCAGAACCTGTTAACTCAGGTATTCGCCAACTCCAAGGTAATGCTCCCAAAACTCCCTCCATAGCTTCAGCACCAGCGCTTTCTGCCATACCAAGCGTTAAATTAGGAACAACAATCTGTGTATTTTCTTTTAGTCCTTGAGATGTAGCCTCTTTAAGTGCCATAGCCATATCCTTACCAAATAACACTAGCACTAGTACATCAGGTGACTTTGCTTTAGCATATTTAATCGCTAGCTTAAAATTACTCTTTGTTGCAGTTGGAAACGGCGTTTTAATAGAGGCATGTACATTTTTGTCTTGAGTGTTAGTAAAGATTCTAAATGATGCTTCTGTGGTATGCCCCCAAGTATAATCAGCAGTAATATAAAAATATTTCTTACCAGAAAAATTCTTATTCATATAGGCAGCAAGTACTTTTGCTCCTGGCCAAGCATTATAGCATTCCCTAAACATATATCGATGTCCAGACTCTCCTGTTGTTGCAGTTGAGTAAGTCAATGTTCCAAAACAAGGTATTTTACTAACTTTACAGACTTTTCCGGCAGCAATTGCAACACCACTTGAGGAACCACCAAATATCATCTGCACTCCCTCATCATCAATCAGTTCACGCACATTTTTTGTAGCTTGCTTCGCTTTAGATTTTGAGTCTCTCCAGATAATTTCAACTTGCTTGCCTAAGATGCCTCCCATTTGGTTAATTTCATCTTTTGCCATCTCTGCCGCACGCCACTGATCCAGCCCCTGAACTGAATAAGGCCCAGTTTTGGGGTAGTTCAAACCTAGTTTTACTGTATCAGAGTAAGCTAAACCTGCTTTTATTACTCCTAAAACTAATAAGAAAGGAATAGCAAAGTTTACTCGCTTAATCGTATGCATCGAAATGACCTGATAACGTTACATTGTTTATTGCTACTTAAACCAGACGTTTATGAATCATAAGCAGATACTACGCTTCGTTTATTAGTAAACACTAGAACAGATTAACCTTAATTCAAGCTATAGTAGTTTCTAGCAAGGAAGCGTCAAATCTTGTTATCTTACAAAATCATTCAAACCAATAGAACATAATCACCGCAACTGATTTTTCACATAAAATGTATTAAGACTTCAGTCACAAATCATTTTTAGGTGTGTTGAGCAGCATATACTCATAGGTGATGGGAGTGGCAGTTAGCTGCTATATGAGGCCATTTAATTATCACCATCCTTGGTGATTAGGATTGAAAACAAGCGTAGAAAATATTTAGGGAATTTCTAAAGTATTTTTTTACTTAACAATACCTCCTTTGTAATTGCTTTCCTTACAGACGCTTGCTTAATATCATTCATCTCGATATTCATAGCAAAAAACCAAGGCCCTGTTTTCGTTTCAACAAACCCCACAAACCAGCCTACCTGTTGTATAGCATTATTCGCCCAACCAGTTTTTCCGTAAAGTGTATAATTGGGGGACTTCTCTACAACCATTATTCTCTTAAGTGTCTTTATATCTTTTTTAGGGTATGGAAGCTTTTCATCATAAATCTTTTTCAATAAATCAATTTGCTGCCAAGCTGTTACACGTAAGTTTCCATCTAGCCAAAATCGTTGTACGTTTGGACCTGTTTTTTTATTACCATAATTTACCTTATCAAAGTGGTACAAATACTTGCTATTACCTACTTTTTGAGCAATTTGCTGATAACACCAAACACAAGAGTATGCTAATGCTGATTGCAAAGTTTGATCCTTGTTCCACATATTCCAGCCTCTGTCTTTTCCATCCCATGTAAAGACAGTATTTTCAGAAATAACACCTTCTTTCAGGCCAATTAGTGTATTCAATAACTTAAAAGTAGAGGCAGGCAAAAACTCTTGTTCACTACGTTTTTTATTATAAACATACTGCTGAGACCCATCATGTGAAGAAACAATCATAGTGCCTTTAACAGCATATTTTTTGAAAGTTTGTTTAATCAATACATCATCTTCAGCATATACAGCCAACGAAGATAATAGCAATGTAGCAGACATCAGTATTGGGATATTTTTCATATACGACCTAATATTATGATAAATAATAGCTTTATTTTTCCACTCAGAATTCGAGTAATATGAAACAAAACTATGCTACGGTTCAACACACCATAAGTAAATGAAACAAAAGTGATCAATTATGATGAATTATGTCTTTACATTTCTATGCGTAGTACACCAATGATAAAGCTATTATGGTCAACAAACTGTCAACGCTCCATAAGCATACTGCTTGGAATCGACCAGACCATATTGATTGTTTTTTATACTCACACAGCCCTCTTTATGACCGAAGCATATGCATTAGTAGCTCTGAGCATGGCCTTTACCAGTAATGTCAGTTATGTGGTCGCCTTTCGGCAAGCGTCAATGCACAGGTAACCTGGCTTCAGAATAAATACAGCTTTGGAGTAAAATTCAAGAAGCTATTTACTCGATTCCGAAGTTTTTTTAGGTTGACATAACTGCTAATTTATTTATGCAGCCGCTCTGTATTTTAATGAGTCAGTGGGCTCTTGTTTGCCCAAATCTAAACCCGCTAAATGCTTTTTCGAGCGGCGCTCAGGAAGCACACTGATTATTGCAGCGGTAAAGGCTTTCAGTTGCTGTTTTGGTTCATCAGCCGTGACAACTGCTTCTACAGTTTTTATTAGGGCTTCTGTTTTGATTCGCTCAGTCAAACAGCCAACAGGAAGCCCGGGCTGCTTATTTTCAAGGCGGACGGATTGCTCTGGATGTAGCAGTAACATATGGTCGTACAGCAGGCTCATGATCACGCCTCGCGTTGATCCTTCTTCGCCTTGTTGTTTGGCCAATCGGTTCCAGCCAGCATGTTGCTTCCAGTCCTCAATGAAAACCTCAACTAACCATCTCAATGTATAAACCCTAGCAATATCACCATGCCGCCAGGACATGTCGGATGCCACTAGATATCGATAATTTTTTTCTCCCTCATATTTCAAAGCAACCACAAACCGCTTTTTACCATGGGCTTTCACATAAACCCGAGCCGCCAGCATGGTGATTGACTGTGTTTTTTGGCCTCGGATAATTAACTTGGTATCGACGCCTGTTTGGCGTGCAAAGTAATGTGTAAGTCGTACTTTTTTTCCTTGGGAAAGGATTAGTTGATTGGAGCGTAATTGACTCACCACTTGAGCACCACCCGTCGCAATGGAAGCCTTATCCATGAATTCTGCTGTGCTATACAGTGCATCAGCAATGACCGCATTAATCTTTATATCAGAAAATGACAATGAAAATGCTTCAACCATCTCAAGTGCTAAAGCTTGTTTGGTCGGATAATCTGGGTTGGGCTTAGGTTTTTTGGGTCTTTCTTTTCCAGGAATACCCAGCCTCTTTAGGGCTTTATTTTTCTGACGCCAAGCACTTAACGCTGGATCAGGTGTATAAAAGCGAAAAGCAATCGGTAAGGTAGCTACAGGTGTCACCAGTAGCATAAACACTAGCTCTTGCCCTTGAACATAGCCGCCGGATTTTTTATGTTTTATTTTATGCACACCTTTAATACGTCGTGTTCTCTTGGAGCGGACTTTATCACTATCGTCAAAAATGAGTACTCCTCTCGTAATATGATAGTGATTGAGTACTTGTCGGACACTGGCTTGCAACAACAATGACCAGGCAATTTTACTATGGTAAAACATCCAACGTAATTGGTCCTGCTTGAATGCTCCTAAGCTACACCGCTCAAAAACAGCCCAGCAAAATACACCAGTGACACCAATTCCCATCAGCATAATAGTTAACCAGCGACACTGGATACGACTTAATCCAGGAGATTGAAAAGAAACAGTCAAGGTGTCGTTTAGAGTTTGAACAAACTTTATCACATGGGGAATAGGGGTAATCAACACAAGTCGTCATCAAGTCGCTATTGAAATACAAGCGCGATATACTACACCATCACTGGTCTGCAGGTGTCGTGTTGATCGTTCTTTGCTAGGCGAAGAAATGGAGCAATACCTGTAGTCCAGTCTTCTGAATCTCTCTCATCGTGCTAGTCAAGCATTAAAAACTTCGGAATCGAGTATTTAGCCTAGTTCTCATTTAGCTTCTTTAACCCAATCTTCTCGCCTATCTATTCCTTTATCTTGATAATTTACTATCAGCACTACCTAAATAATATCAATATATTACCAGAACAGCCTTATAAATATATGGCGCAGTTATCGTACATTTTGTTTCTATGGAGAGAGTATCAGTGGCTTACTTATTTAAAAGCTGCTATAAGTTAACAACTAAACTATAGCGACACATATAGTATATATACTCTTCGCGAATGATTTTTAGGGTTTGTTGTCATCGCATCTCACCCCAATCACCTATTATTTATAGGCTCATGGGGCTTCGTTGCTCGACGGCCGCCCCTAAAAACCCTACGCTTTGGGTATAACTAAAAAATAATAAACATTCACTCAAAAACTAAATTAACTTTAACTACAATACCTTATGATAAATACATTAACTGAACCTAACCTTAACCGAATAGACCAAAGTATACTAACCAGCAGCCACTCTCAACCAGCTGTTAGTAATATCACACAATATAACTCTCTGCCTGGAAGTGATTTGAGTGTTACCGCCTGGAGCCCAGAAGTTGCTAAATTAGCAGGTACTGAAGGTGATTTTTCTGAGCGTTTCAACCTGATATATCAAGCACTCCAACAAACAACAACCGATGTATTTATTGCTCCTGAGTATTATTGGAATCAACATGGTAATACACTTACGCCTTTTACTACTGACCAAAAAAACCAACTGTTAGAACAATTAAAAGAATTAAGTACAAACCAGCCCGATAGGCTAGTTATACCAGGCAGTATTGTTTGGCATGATAATGAAAATCAAGGAATAGTACATAATTCAGCTTTTGTATTTCTAAATGGTGAGCAACTGCAGGATAAAAATGGCCTGGATCGATACGACAAGCTTGACCTTGATTATGAAGATAGAACATTTCCCTCCTTAAACTGGGGCGGAGGCACGCAAGCAGGATTTGATGTCAACTTTAATGGTAAAAATGTACGAATAGAAATATGCAGTGATAATGGTATTAGCGATGAGCACAAACCTTCTTTATCTAGTGAGATTGATCTGAATCTGGTACTTTCAAGCAAAATTGGTTCACCTCACCAAAATACTAAGGTTGGTGGTTCAACTGTCGTTTGTGATGGTGAAGGTTGGTCAAATCAATATGAAAAAGCGCCTCCACGCCAACAACCAGCAAACCTAATAGCACAGTTTAGCGACTATCTTCCTGAGGAGTTACGAGATAAGTTCATACCCAGGTTCCGTCATCAGGAAATATTGATGAAACATGTACCAGAAGACATACTTCGTGAACACAAACCAGAGTGGTATCCACCACCGGCAAATAGTCAACGAGTTTAATAAATACTATCAACCAAAAATCAACACGCTAATGTCATCCTATACCCTGAATAAATAATAACCTAATAACATTCAGGGTATTTAAACACGTCTCATTTAATCTAACAAGAACCAATATTTAAACTGGTCCAATAGTATAAAAAGTAAGTATTTATACGATTATAATGTAGTAAGTATTGAATTTTTTTATTACTTAGAAGTAACATCCAGTTACACTGTTTAATCAAGATAAAGTCACTGGAGATATAGAAACCAACACGATGTATATACAATAAAACTCACATAATATTAATTACACCTATTTTTATAACGTATTTCAGGACTACAAATGCAATTTAATAAAACAAAGCTTTTTCCATTATCTGTATTATTTTTATCAGTACTCTCAGTTAATACTTTTTCAGCACCAATATCCAATCCCGAAACCGTAGTATTTAAACCATTAAAAAATGCTAAAGGGATAATAATCAGTCAACCAAAACAACCCAGCAAACAAAAACGACGAGTTAAACGCAGCACGCTTTTACAAGATTCAACCCCCCTCAATGATTGGTTTAACTTAAGCCCTAAACAGGATGGTATAGAAGGATCAAATGTAAATAGGGTATATAACAGCTTAAATCTAAATAATAGTAGTCCTCCTGTCATTGTTGCAGTCATTGACTCTGGAATAGATATCAATCACAAGGATCTACAGGGAAAAATCTGGCAAAATAGTGACGAGATTCCCGATAATGGCATTGATGATGATAACAATGGTTATATTGATGATATTCATGGCTGGAATTTCATTGGTGGCCCAGATGGTAGCCAAGTAACAACCGACACTAAAGCAGTTACAAGAGAGTATGCCAGGTATAAAAAATTGGTGGCATCTGGAACAACGCTATCTGAAACGCAACTTAAATATTTCCAAGAAGTAGAAGAAAGATACAATCAAGAAATCACTGAATACGATTTTAACTATTGGCTGGAGACTGAAAAAAAATAAATAATGCAAAATCAGTTTTATCTAACTATGGCCTCACTGATTACTCTAAATACAATATAGAGCAGTTTTTTCACTCTGATAGTGAGATCATGAATGAAAGAAAATATTTACTAGATATAGTAGAAGATTATGGAAGTTTAAGTTCACTTGGTAGCTATATAAAATCTTTAAAAGGATATTTTGATTTAAACCATAATCCAAGAGCCTCTATTGTTAAAGATGACCCCAATAACTTAAGGGAAACTGGTTACGGAAACAATAATGTACTTCCTGCTAGTGTCAGTGAAGATCATGGTACTCATGTTACGGGTATAATTGCAGCGGATAGAAATAATGATATCGGCATAAACGGTGTTGCTAATAATGTTAAAGTAATGGCAATACGGGCAATTCCTGATGGGGATGAGCGAGACAAAGACGTAGCTAACGCCATCCGTTATGCAGTAGATAATGGTGCTAGAATTATTAATATGAGTTTTGGCAAGCGTTATTCTTCGCATAAAGAAATTGTTATCGAAGCCTTTCAATACGCTGAAAGCAAAGGGGTATTGCTCGTTCATGCAGCAGGTAATGATAGCGAAAATATAGACCTGACTCCAGCCTATCCAAGCAAATACATATCACCAGGCGTTCGTTTAAATAACTGGCTAGAGGTTGGTGCATCTGCAGCTCAAGCTGAAAAGCTAGCTGCTGGATTTTCTAACTATTGCAAACAAAGTGTAGATTTATTTGCTCCAGGTGATGATATTCTATCAACCATACCTGATAACCAATATAAAAAGTTAAAGGGTACCAGTATGGCTGCGCCTGTGGTATCAGGAATTGCAGCTTTAGCTTTATCACAATACCCAGAACTAGATATTCTGACGCTCAAACAATACTTGTTAAATACGGTAAGAGCCTATCCAAATCTACAAGTCGTAAAACCAGGAACTGATGATGAAAAAATCAACTTCTCTGATTTATCTTCAACAGGAGGGGTTGTTGATGCCTATGCTTTTATACAAGCACTTAGCAGTGATCTCAACAGCGCTAGTAACAACCATTGCGAAACAAAAATCAATGATATTTACAGTGGTTACCTAGATGACCCTCGAGCTTTAGAAAACTGTATTGCAATAACCAATATTTCATCACAACAAAATAATAAATATTATTATGTTTTTGTACCCGCTGGCACTAAAACTCTCAAGTTATCGTTAACTGATGGCGAAGGTAATGCAGATCTTTATGTATCAGAAGCAGTTAATGGTTGGCCCTCTGCTACTGAAAATGATTTTTCTTCAACAGAAGAACACAGTACTGACCTAATTGAAATTAACAATCCGACTTCTGACCAGTTTTATCATATTATGATAGCGCCTGCGTCAACATATAGTAATGTATCTCTCAAAGCAGAGTTGATTAACTAGTTTGTTTTTTCCCTTAAACCATGGAATTTTATGGTTTAAGGGGTATGAATTATATGAAGATTCCGCCCTATTTAAACAATTAACACATCTAACCAGCACTACTTCTGCATGTATCGCCCTTTTTTCTAACAATTAGACAGGATGACAAAAGTCAAGTTATTTTTTATTACCTCCAATTTTAGTTGGATCAAACTCAGTAAAGTGTTGTCTTCTGACTTCGCCAGGTCCAATACCAAATATCTTTTTAAAATTTTTACTAAAGGCAGATACAGATTGATAGCCAACCGCTTCAGCAACTTCAATAACAACTTCTCTATTTTTTAATTTTTTCCAGGCTTTTTGCATACGCCACCAGACTAAATACTCTATTGGAGACATACCTGATAATTTTTTAAACCTATTTGCTAATGTAGTTCTCGATACTCCACATAGCCCTGCCAGCTCTTCAAGCTGCCAGTTTTTCGCTATATCTTTATGTATTGCAGATAAAGCTACTGAGGTTAGCGAATCAGTATACAAATCAAGCATCCCCAAAGATTGATGATTGTCAATATAGTATTTTAATATCCTAACAAAAATAATCTCTGAAAGTTTATTAATTATAATAGGTAACTCTGGAGAGTCACTTTCAATAATAATTAGCTTCAACAAAGGGTCTATCCAATGTTTAGTTTTTTCTATATAGGGAACCAATACAATGTCAGGTAATATATCCAAAAAGCTATTGACTTGAGGGTTATCAAAAGATAAATAGGCACACAAAGCACCTGTTTTATTCGTTGTACTATTTTTTTTAATATCATAAAGTTTGTGTGGCATTTGTCTTGGAAATAGTACTAGATCACCAGCCTTCAGCTGAATATTTTCCTTACCTACTATTTCTAAGCTGCAAATCCCCTCTGATACCAAATGAAATGATGTTTTACCATAGTTTCTAGATGGTGGAGATAATAGTAAACTATCACATGTATGCAGATTTTTTACTACAAATGCATGCATTGAAAAAACAGACAGTAAATCATTAAGGGGTGATGAAGCGTCAACCATCAGATAACCTTATCTACTTACAGCTAAGAATATCATAAACAATACAAACAGCTTTTAAATTCAATAAGAAGTATAACTAGCTGTTTTTATATTAAGGGCACCTCTAATAATAGCAGCGCAGATGCTTTTTTATAAACCAGATAGACTTAGTGACATCTTTTGCTGCTTAAAGTGAATTGATATACCAAACACTATACAAACAAGGCCTACTCCACAGCTCCATGCCCAGCCACCATAAGCATAGGCAGCAGCCCCTAAATAAGAACCTAAAGCACCTGCTAAATAGTAGACCAGCATATACATCCCATTAATTCTGCTTCGTGCCTCAGGATTAAGTGAAAAAACCCTAGCTTGGTTAGGGATCTGCGCCACAAACACGCCTAAATCCAGCATAATAATACCTATAACCAGACCGATAATACTGTATTTTGAAATATATAAGCATACAAATGCTAACAAGATCATCAGTAGCGCAAACGAAATCACTGGATTTGCACCATAGCGGTCAGCCATGATTCCTGCACGTTTCGCTCCAATAGCGCCAGCCAAACCTACCAAACCAAATAAACCAGCCTGCTGAGTGCTTAGCAAAAAGGGCTCAGAGGTAACATGCATTGCCAGTGTAGCCCAAAGACTGTTAAAGGCAGCAAACCACAAAGCACCAAGCACTGCTGCTTGCCTTAATTCAGGTAGCTGATTAAACAAACGCAGCATGGACTTAATCAACTCAGAATATCGCTCATTTGTACTCGGCTGGGTCGCAGGCAACCGCCAGGCTAATATTCCCCCAATAATTGTGGCAATAGCGGCAGCAACCAAAAACATACTACGCCAACCAAAGTGTTCACCAATAAAACCACTTATCGTTCTTGAGCATAACAAGCCAATGGTTAATCCTGTCATGACAATGCCAATTACGCGCCCTCTTGAGCTTTTATTGGATAAACTTGCTGCTAATGGAATTAATTGCTGAGTAATATTGGCAAAAACCCCTATTAACAGGCTAGCAAATATTAACATATAAATATTTACCGCAATACTCGCTAAAAACAAAGACAAAACAAGACCAATAGAAAGGAATCGAATTAGTACCTTTCTATTAAATTTATCTCCTAATGGAGATATAAAAAACAGGGCAAGGGCATAACCTAGTTGTGTTGCGGCAGGCACATAACCGACTAAATCGAATGATATACCAAAATTATCTGCAATACTTGGCAGTAAAGGCTGATTGTAGTAATTATTTGCGGCAGTTGCGGCAACCGCTACTACTATAATAAAAATAAGGCCAGAGCTTAGTTCTGCTTTATAGTTTCCCATACTATCCCCACCAAAACGCTAGTATTAATCAACCACAGCCCTTATAAATTGATAGTCAAAGGCTCACAAGATTGTAAAGAAAACTACAAGCAGTTGATATTCTCAATTTACAAGATATTATCCTCAATTAACAAAGCCACTAAGTGAGACAATATTAGGGCACCTATAAATATTGAAATCGCTCGTTACTTACTATTATCATTCAACCTCCACAATCTAAACATCAGGAGATATGTAAATCGAACACTGTATATACAGCAGTATCAATATAACCTTAATTACACATATTTTATAACGTATATCCTTCAGGAAGATAAATGCAAACTAATATAACGAAACTATTCTCTCTATCTTCTTTATTTTTATCAATACTCTCAACCAGTAGCTTAACAGCACCAACAAGCGATCCAGAAACCGTAGTATTTAAACCACTAAAAAATGCTAAAGGAATAATAATCAGTCAACCAAAGCAGTCACTAGAGAGTATGCCAGGTATAAAAAGTTGATGGCATCTGGAACAACACTATCTGAAGCGCAACTTAAATATTTCCAAGAAGTAGAAGAAAGATACTATAAAGAAATCACTAAATATAACAATTGGCTGGAGACTGAAAAAAAAATTAATAATGCAAAATCTGTTTTATCTAACTATGGCCTCACTGATTACTCTAAAGACAATATAGAGCAGTTTTTTCACTCTGATAGTGAGGTCATGAATGAAAGAAAATATTTACTAGATATAGTAGAAGATTATGGAAGCTTAAGTTCACTTGGTAGCTATATAAAATCTTTAAAAGGATATTTTGATTTAAACCATAACCCAAGAGCCTCTATTGTTAAAGATGATCCCAATAACTTAAGGGAAACTGGTTACGGAAACAGTAATGTACTTCCTGCTAGTGTCAGTGAAGATCATGGTACTCATGTTGCGGGTATAATTGCAGCTGATAGAAATAATGGTATTGGGATAAAAGGTGTTGCTAATAATGTTAAAATAATGGCAATACGAGCAATCCCTGATGGTGATGAACGGGACAAAGATGTAGCTAATGCTATGCGGTAGATAATGGTGCTCGTATTATCAATATGAGTTTTGGCAAGCATTATTCGCCTCATCAAGAAATTGTTACCGAAGCCCTTCAATATGCTGAAAGTCAAGGTGTCTTGCTTGTTCATGCAGCAGGTAATGATGGCAAAAATGTAGACTTGACTCCAGCCTATCCAAGCAAATACATATCACCAGGCGTTCGTTTAAATAACTGGCTAGAGGTTGGTGCATCTGCAGCTCAAGCTGAAAAGCTAGCTGCTGATTTTTCTAACTATGGAAAACAAACTGTAGATTTATTTGCTCCAGGCGATGATATTCTCTCCACTATACCCAAAAATAAATACAAAAAGCTTGGTGGCACCAGTATGGCTGCACCTGTGGTATCAGGAGTTGCAGCTCTCGCTTTATCACAATATCCAGAGCTTGATATTCAAACACTTAAACAATACCTGTTAAATACTGTAAGAACCTATCCAGATCTACAAATCATAAAGCCAGGAACTAAATATGAAAAAGTCAATTTCTCAGGTTTATCTGCCACAGGTGGAATTGTTGATACCTATTCTCTTATGAAAGCACTTAACAGTGACTACAGTATCAATAGCTCTAGTAATAGCCATTGCGAAACAAAAATTAATGATATTTACAGTGGTTACACAGATGATCCCAGAGCGTTAGAAAACTGTATTGTGAAAACTAATATTTCATCACAACAAAATAATAAGTATTTTATATTTTTATACCTGCTGGCACTAAAACGCTCAAGTTATCTTTAACTGGTGGAGAAGGCAACGCAGACCTTTATGTATCTGAAGCAATTAATGGTTGGCCCTCTGCTACTGAAAATGATTTTTCTTCAACAGAAGAATACAGTACTGACCTAATTGAAATTAACAATCCGACTTCTGACCAGTTTTATCATATTATGATAGCGCCTGCGTCAACATATAGTAATGTATCTCTCAAAGCAGAGTTGATTAACTAGTTTGTTTTCTCTCTAACCATGGACAGTTATGGTTAGAGAGAAGTGATTCAGATGAAAATCCCATCAATTTTGTAACAATTGACATATATAACCAATACTGCTATTGCATTGATTGTCAATTCAATAATGAGTGCACTACCAGATGCCTGCTATACCCATGAAACGACTTATATTGATAATTGGGCTGCTATTTTGGCTTCCACCAAGCTTTGCCTTAGACTGCTTTGCCCCTTCACCCAGTAAGCAGGAAGGTGATAACACTTTCATACCAATTACATCCTCCAAACTATCAGTGGCTGAACAGAAAAAGGTCAAATTATTATTTGATAACCTTGTGGGTAATTGGCGAGGGAAAGCGGAAGAGTTTGAATGTTTTGGTACCAAAAATTCGCCTAGAGCAGTTAAATCTAGCTACAACGTAGACTTTAGAGTGTCAGAATTTTCTCAGGGAGATTTAGAGATTAATTCAACATTAGATGATCAATTTAAAGGAAGGTTAACTCAAGAGTATATTAAGCTGCATAGCAGCAAAAGGTATTTACGCATTGAAACGAACAATAAGGCTGGTGATGTTGAAATCAGCATGCTGTCTTCAACAACTGTCCAGTTTTTTCAAAAAGTAAGAAATAAAGGACTAGTTAAAGAAACTGTTAGGCGCTTTGAAATTCACGGTTCACACCTAACAGTCGACTATGAGTTTTATACTCAGAATGTGCTAGCGAGAAAAATTACATACCGACTAAAAAAATAACACCGCCATCAATAGCAACGACTTCTCAGCTGGCTTGCAATTGCTCTTCATCCTGTACTTGCTTAGCTTGCACTACTGCGTTATAACAAGCTTGCAATGATGCTAATACGCTATCTTGCTGAATAGCTACGCCATAGCCATTTTGATCATTACATTTAATCGCAATATAAGCAGCAGCATCGGCTTTACTGCCAGCCCCCATCGCATGCTCTTGATAATCACTGATTTCATAGTGGGTACTATCATGTGCCATTAAGGCATTCAGGAACGCTTCTAGCGGACCATTACCAATGCCCACGATGGTTGTGACACCATGGGGGGTTTCAATGGTAGCATCTAAACGCTGCTTGTCGTGTTGTTGGTGAATATCATAATTCAGTATTTTGCCAGCACTATGGATAAAGGTTTCAGTGAATACACGATAAATCTCGTCTACAGAAATTTCTTTGCCAACCCCTTCTGCTCTTTTTTGCACAACTTTACTTAAGGCTATTTGCATCCAACGAGGTAACTTGAAGCCATAGATTTGCTCAAGTACAAATGCAACCCCCCCTTTACCGGATTGGCTGTTAATTCTAACCACTTCTTGATAGCTTCTACCTACATCTGTTGGATCAATGGGTAAGTAAGCAACATCCCAGTGGTCGCTTTCATGTTGGACTTGCAAGCACTTATTAATAGCATCCTGATGGCTACCTGAAAACGCGGTATAAACCAACTCACCCACATAAGGATGCCGGGGATGAACCGGCAGTTGAGTGCAATCTTGAATGGTTTGCACAATTTTACTTACCCCACTTAAATCCAGGGTTGGATCAATGCCCTGGCTGTATAAATTCATGGCCATGGTGACAATATCCATATTGCCAGTACGTTCACCATTACCTAATAAGGTACCCTCCACTCGTTGTGCACCGGCTAATATGGCTAATTCAGCAGCCGCTACCGCACAACCACGGTCATTATGGGTATGCACACTTAAGATGACTGAATCACGATAAGCGAAGTTCTCGTGCATATATTCTATTTGATCGGCAAACACATTAGGTGTAGTCATTTCCACCGTAGAAGGTAAATTAATAATGGCTGGCTGTTCTGGAGTGGGTTGCCATACCGCTAACACCGCATTACAAATTTCTACTGCAAATTCTGGTTCTGTAGCACTGAAGCTTTCAGGTGAATATTGGAATGTCCAATGCGTTTCCGGGTAACCAGCCGCTAACGCCTTAACGGTTTTTGCGCCATTAACGGCAATGTCTACAATACCTTGCTTATCTAACTTAAAGACCTTTTCTCGCTGAGTGGGCGATGTTGAATTATATAAATGAACAACCGCTTGTTTAACGCCTTTTAACGCTTCATACGTTCTTTCAATCAGGTCATGTCTGGCTTGGGTTAACACCTGAATCGTCACATCATCAGGAATTTTATTTTGCTCAATTAGGCTTCTAACAAAATCAAAGTCTGTCTGGCTGGCTGCAGGGAAACCCACCTCAATTTCTTTAAAGCCCACTTCAACCAATAAACTGAATAGCCGGTCTTTTTGGTCAACTGTCATCGGATCGATCAGTGCCTGATTACCATCCCGAAGATCAACAGAACACCACTTTGGGCTATGCTCAATTGTTGCATTTGGCCAGCGTCTGTCAGTTTTATTGATGGGATGATAGGGGCGATATTTTTTGTGATCGAATGCCATGACTATAAACCAATTGATTACCCTAATTAATAATGCGACCCACCTCAGAAAATAAAGACCGCATAGTTTTAGAGCTAAATCACTATAAAATGAAATATTTAAAATGTATCAGTTTCATGGTGGCTTAGCTCTACACTTTTTTGCTTTTAGTTTGCTTACGTATCTTTTCCCTTTTGGGGTATCTCACTAAGCTCGTCTACCTTTTGGGCTGTGTCATTTTACTTTGACTAAGAATGCTCACCTTGTGGGTGGTTAGGTTCGCCGTGGGTTGGCTCACCCTTTTTAACGATGATTAGTATAAACCACTTGCAAGGGTGAATGATTGCCAATATCCTCATTTAAAAGATTTTTAAGCAATAATAAGCTAATATATGTTAATTTGTTAGCATAAATAACCCTTTAATAGCCAGGTATTAGCATGACTTTATCATTAGACCGTACTGATAAACGTATATTGGAAGCAATGCAGCAGGATGGGCGAATCAGTAATCTAGAGCTAGCAGAGCAAGTGGGGCTATCCCCTTCCCCTTGTTCACGGCGGGTCAAACAGCTAGAAGAGTCTGGAGTGATCAAAAAGCATGTCACTCTATTGGATGCTGAAAAGCTCGACTTAAAGCTAATTGCGCTTATTCAAATTTCCATGGATCGCCACACACCCGATCGTTTCAAACAATTCGAAGAAAGCATTCGGGAACTACCAGAGATATTAGAGTGTTTACTCATTACCGGCCAGGCTGCCGATTATCAGTTAAAAGTCATCGTGCCTGATATGAACTACTATCAATCATTTCTGTTGGGTAAACTCACTCGAATCAAAGGGGTGACAGGGGTTCATTCAAGCTTCGTTCTACAACAGGTGGTTAATAAAACAGCTCTGCCGCTAAATCACTTAAAGTAACAGCCCCTACAAGTTACTCCTTAAAACCGTTATGCTGTCTTCAAAAGAATGAGATAAAAACATACGGAGCAAGCAAATGGTAAGGAAACCAGTCACTGCTGCTATAATCAAAGTAGTTTTAGCACTTGCGGTTAGCATAGCTTTTCTACAAACGTCTTTTGCACAAACACCACCTGATGTGTTAATTGTCGGGCAGATTGCCGAGCCCAAATCAATGGATCCCCACACAGCAACTGCACTCAATGACTTTCGTATTTTAATGAATCTCTATGATGGCCTGGTGCGCTATAAAGATGGGACTTTGCAGGTAGAGCCCGCTTTGGCCAAATCCTGGCAAATCAGTAAAGATGGTAAAACTTATACCTTTCAACTCCGAAAAGGAGTGAAATTTCATGATGGTTCCTCCTTAACAGCAGGGGCAGTAAAATTCAATTTCGACCGAATATTAGATGAAAACCATCCTTACCATAAAACCGGACCATTTCCTTTGGCTTTCTTTTTTAGCGCTGTTGATAAAGTTATAGCCAAAAACCGCCATACGATTGAATTTAAGTTAAAAGAACCTTATGCCCCTTTTCTTTCTAACTTAGCTTATCCAACTGGATTAATTGTATCGCCAGCAGCAGTAAAACAACATGGTAAAAATTTTGGTCGTCACCCCTCGGGCACAGGTGCTTTTCGTTTTGTTGAATGGAAAAGTAATGCCAAAGTGGTGGTTGAACGTAACCCCAATTATTGGAGTGGCCCTCCCACATTAAAAACCATTATTTACCGCTCTATTACCGATGCAAACACCCGAGTAGCAGAAATGCTCGCTGGAGGTATTGATATGATGGTAGAAGTGCCACCAGATAATGTCAGCACTTTTGCCAAACAAAATAATTATCAGATTTATGAACAAATCGGACCTCATTTGTGGTTTTTAATTTTAAACCTTAAAGAAGGCCCACTTGCTAATAAGCAATTACGTCAGGCAGTAAATTATGCCATTAATAAAAAGGCATTAGTTGACAATGTTTTACAAGGGACTGCGACTGTTGCAACAGGCCCTATTCCCCCTGCGTTTTCTTGGGCCTATAACAATAATTTACAACCCTATGCCTATAACCCTGAAAAAGCTCGTCAATTAATTAAAAGTGCAGGTTATCAAGGCGAAAAGTTAACCTTTTATGTGACAGAAGGTGGTTCAGGCATGCTTAATCCTGTGGCTATGGGAGCCGCTATTCAAGCGGATTTAACTAAAGTGGGTTTGAAGGTGAATATTGAAACTTACGAGTGGAATACTTTTCTGGGCAAGGTAAACCCTGGTTTAGCAGGAAAGGCCGATATGGCAGAAATGGCCTGGATGACCAATGATCCAGACACCCTCCCCTATTTAACCTTGCGTACTGCTGCCTGGCCAGATAAAGGAGGCTTTAATTCAGGTTATTACTCTAATCCTAAAGTAGACAAATTACTGGAGCAAGCTCGCCGTATTACCGACCAAACGGAGCGAGGCAAACTTTATAAAGAAATGCAGGCTATTGTACTAGAAGATGCCCCTTGGGCCTTTATTGCTAACTGGAAACAAAATGCTGTCGCTAATAAACGGGTAAAAGGATTCAAACTACAACCGTCGTTTTTTTTATTATTAAAGAATGTTACTAAGAAGTAAAAAAAACAAACTAAACCATTATGCTACATTACATTATTAAACGATTACTCGCCATTACCCCCATTTTATTTGGGCTAACCCTAATTGTCTTTTTAGTGATGGCTTTAATACCCGGTGACCCTGCCACTGCAATTTTAGGTGCATACGCTACTCCCGAAAATGTAGCTCGATTGAACAAGCAATTAGGCTTAGATAAAACACTTGTCGAACAATATATCATTTGGCTGAGTAATTTATTGCAGGGGGATTTGGGCCGCTCTTACAGTCTTAATCGACCCGTGGTTGACGAAGTAATAGAACGCTTTCAAGCTACCCTGGTATTAGCAGGCACTGCATTAATATTGTGTAGTGTAATGGGGCTGCTGGCCGGTATTGTATCTGCAGTCAGACAATTTAGCTGGGTTGATAAAACGATTACTTTTTTGGTGTTAATCGGTATTTCCATGCCCTCATTTTGGCTGGGCTTATTATTAATTATGCTGTTTGCAGTTAAGTGGCAATTACTGCCAGCCAGTGGTATGTATGCTATTTATGGTGGTGGTGATTGGTTAGATCTGCTCAAACACTTAATACTCCCCGCCATTACTTTAGCCTTAGTGGCCACCAGTGTGATTGCTCGGTTAACCCGCAGTGCTATGCTAGAAGTACTACGCCAGGATTATATTCGTACTGCTCGCGCAAAAGGATTAGCTGAACGTCAGGTGATATACCGACACGCTTGTAAAACTGCTTTAGTCAGCGTAATTCCTGTTATCGGTATTCAAGCCGGTTTTGTATTAGGTGGCGCCGTTTATATAGAAACGGTTTTTCAGTGGCCAGGCATCGGTAGAATGCTAGTTAATGCCATTTCAATGCGGGATATCTTGTTAGTACAAGGTGGTGTATTAATAGTTGCTGTCTCTTATGTCATCTTTAATTTACTGGCTGATATTTTTCAGCACTATTTAGACCCCCGGCTCACTTCATGACTAATCAAGTGCCAGCAAATAAAACCCCTCGACCATCAGCTTGGCAGTTATTTATCAACAATCGTCTCGCCTTAATTGGATTTGTTATTTTTTTAACGTTGTTATTCCTGGCACTCGCAGCCCCATTATTGCCCTTAGCGCCTCCAGATGAAACGGCTTTAACCCTACGGCTACTGACTCCATTTTCATCAGAGGCTTTGTTAGGCACCGACCACTTAGGCCGAGATTTATTATCCCGCCTGATTTGGGGCACGCAAGTCAGCTTAATGGTTGGTGTTTCTGCCACCTTAATTGCAGCCATCATTGGTTCAACCATTGGTTTATTAGCGGGCTATTTTGGTGGCCGTACAGATAGTTTACTGATGCGAGGTATTGATATGCTGATGGCATTTCCCTATATCTTACTTGCCCTTGCCATTGTTGCTGCCTTAGGGCCAGGGTTAATGAATGCACTCTATGCCATCGCTATTGTCAATATCCCTTTTTTTGCCCGGAATATTCGTGGAGTCACCTTAGGATTATCACAACAAGCTTTTATTGATGCTGCCCGACTTTCAGGAAAAAATGACAGTCTAATTCTACTATCGGAAATACTGCCCAATGTGCTTCCCACCATTGTCATTACTATGACCACCACCATTGGCTGGATGATTTTAGAAACTGCTGGGCTTAGCTTTTTAGGGTTAGGCGCTCAGCCTCCCCAGGCTGATTTGGGCTCTATGCTAGGTGAAGGTCGCAAGCTGTTATTTACTGCCCCTCATGTTTCTATTATTCCCGGATTAATGATTTTTGTTTTAGTGATGAGCATTAATTTAATGGGTGATGGCGTACGAGACTTGCTAGATCCACGCTTAAAATCTGGCGTCATGGGTCGGCCTGCAGCAGCCACTTTAGTTAACCATAAAAATACAGCCTCTAAACAATTAATCCCTTGTAATGTTCATGGCCTGAAAAATGGACTGCAAGTAGCTAATTTACATACAGAATTTCACCAGGGCAAAAGCATTTATAACGCTGTAAATGGTGTAAGCTTTTCTATTCAACCTGGCGAGTGCCTAGGCATTATAGGTGAGTCAGGTTCAGGCAAATCGGTGACAGCAATGTCTATTTCACGATTAGTACCGTCGCCACCAGGGGAAATAAGCAATGGTCAAGCATGGCTTGATAATCAAGCGTTATTTTCATTGCCATTAAGCCAGTTACAACAGATTAGGGGAAATAAAGTGGCTTACGTATTTCAAGACCCACTTTCTGCTCTACATCCTCTATTAACAATAGGAGAGCAACTTATCGAAGCTATTCAAGCTCATCAATCAATTTCTTATCAAGCCGCTAAGAGCATGACTATTAGTCAGCTAAAACAAGTAAAAATCCCCAACCCTGAACAGCGAATTAAAAATTACCCTCACCAACTATCCGGGGGATTACGACAAAGAGTTGTTATTGCAATGGCGTTGGTTAATAGCCCTAACCTGTTAATTGCCGATGAACCAACAACCGCATTGGATGTAACGATACAAGCCCAAGTATTAAAATTATTACGACAACTTCAACAACAAACGAAAGTTGCCTTATTATTTATTACACATGATTTTGGTCTGGTTTCCGCTATGTGTGATCAGGTAGCTGTCATGTATGCAGGGCATATAGTTGAAACAGGGCCAACCCACAACCTTTTAACTCAACCTGCTCACCCCTACACGCAAAAGTTGATTAATTGTGTGCCAATATTAGGTAAAAATAACCAACAACTGGAGACTATTGAAGGAATGCCTCCTCCAATGAACCAATTACCAACAGGCTGTCATTTTGCTGATCGTTGCCCTTATGCAGAAGACAGCTGCCGACAGCAAGCCATTCACTTAACAAATTTGACTGATGGGCATGCTGTGCGATGTATTAAACCGCTTCAACATACCCTTCATTAATGATTTTTAGCTCATGGAAGAAAATATTTTACAAGCACAACAGTTAGTCCGTCATTTTGGTGGAGGCAAAACATTGCTGGGTAAGCAACGACCAGCTGTACATGCTATTCGAGGTATTAATCTACAAGTTTACAAAGGTGAAACTCTGGGGGTTGTTGGAGAGTCTGGTTGTGGTAAATCTACTCTGGCAAAAATGTTAGTCGGGTTGGAAAAACCCTCTGAAGGGAATATTTATCTCAATAATCAACATTTAATTACCCTTTTACAAAAAGATCCAAAACAATTATTCCGTCAGGTTCAGTATGTATTTCAAGACCCAGTTAGTGCCCTAAATCCCCGAAAAACAATTAGTGACATTTTATCCTCACCTATCGCGCACTTATTAGGAATGACTAAATCAAAAAGGGAGAAACAATTAAAAGCACTGATGAATGACATTAGCTTGCCTGCTGAATTTTTACAGCGTTACCCTCACGAACTGTCTGGTGGCCAAGCCCAACGTGTAGGTATTGCCCGCGCCTTGGCAGTTAAACCCAACCTGTTAGTTCTCGATGAGCCAGTATCAGCTTTAGATGTATCTGTGCAAGCACAAATACTTAACTTGTTAACAGACTTAAAAAGCCGTTATCAGCTCACCTATGTATTTATCAGTCATGACTTATCAGTGGTAGAAACAATCAGTGATCGAGTAGTCGTAATGTATTTTGGTAGGGTCGTAGAACAGGGACCAGCACAAGCCCTATTTAACAACCCCAGTCATCATTATACCAGGTTACTACTGGATTCTGTCCCCATACCCGGTAAACCCTTAATTGTAGAAGACGCTAACGCTTCTGAATTACCAGACCCATTTAACCCACCAACCGGCTGCGCCTTTGCCCCTCGTTGTCCCCAAGCAACCGAACACTGCCGAAAAGTGATGCCCGAACTGCAGCAAATGAACCAAGCAAACCACCAAGCAGCCTGTCACTTTCCGTTGACAAAAATAAAGTAATCAGTTTTTTTTCTAGAGATTATACCCTTCTCGAATGATTTTTAGGGTTTGTCGTCGTTCCTTAACCCAGCAACTTTTAAACTAATTATTAATATTTTTCATTAATAAATTGTAGCCAAAAGCTTACACAAAAAGCTACATAACAAACATTAAATTCAACCTAATACTTTTGTCGAATACAACTTGTAAAACAAACACACATAAAAACAATATACATTTATTTGCATCATATAAACAATAACTTCAAGTAATACTTTATTTTAATTTTCACATTCCATTGAAAAAATTTTGACTTATAGATAGCGTATCTCTGTATCAGAAAACAAATTAAGACACGACGGAGTCATTTATGAAGAAAAATACCTTTATTGGTTTAACCTTACCTTTGTTATTTATTGAACCTGCTTTAGCAGCAGGAAATGCCGTTGATATTGAAGGTAAGGCAATAACAATCAATACTCGTTCTTTACATCAGGAACAGTCTAGTGGAAAAATTTATGGGCTAGATGGACGTGTTTATGTTCTTACAGGTACCTATAAAAGCTTTGATAAATTTGGTAACACTATTTATAAGAAATGCTCTGAAGCAAAACTGTTTACAGATCCTACTGTCGTACCTGATGTACCTCCTGGTTCTTTAGTAGGCCCAGAGTGTAAAATCCAACAGGTTGAAGGCCCTATATTAGATTCAGATGAACAGCCTTCTGCTAATGCCAAAAAAAAAGTAACCACCCCTGATAGAGACTTAGCTATTGCATCATGTAAACGATTTGCTGGCTATGCGCCGCCAATGGTGTGGAGTCCACAAACAAGTATAATGGGTCATATAGGTTCAACAAGCTTTAAAATCGATATAAAAACCTTAGGTAGTACATTAGTCCACTCGCTAGTTAGATTTTGGGGGCCTAGTGAGCGCTGGCAAGAAAAACAGTTTAATGGCTCAACATCTATACGTACAGGTGATGCTGCTGCAAGTGTATACATGAGATATAAAGGTGTTCCGCTTGGCTCAGCGGTTGAAGGAAAAATTTGTTAATTTAGCTTAAAAGGATTTATGAAGTGAAAATAATATCAATACTTACTACCTCAGTATTGCTAATGGCAAACCATGCCATTAGTGAAATAAATAATACCGAAAATGGCAATGAAAAAATTCCACCCGCATGGCAAATCGCTAAACCAAAGGATAGACCAGCAGAGCCAATATTATTTGACAGTCCTATTACTGCCACTCACTCAACTGAAGAGATGGGTTTAAAGGAAGTTGAACCATATCTTAATAGCAAGCAAGAGGGAGTCTATGCTTCAATGAAATATGTAGCATCAATGACGCCTGAAGAATTAAAACGCTTTGCCAGTGATGCCAGTATTACTGAAAACTCTGCTATTGCATTTCATGACAAATCGGTAAAAACACTTTCTAATGCTGAAAAAGAATCAATCAAACATTATAAAGCGTTTTGTAAAAAACTGTTAAATCATACATTTAATTCACCAGTACAAAGATATGAAATTGAAGATTTCATAATTGCTCGTGATAAATCTGAGTCAATAATGTTTGAAGTCATTGCCAAAGGAATTGACTCATACAAGGCGGCTTACCCTCAAGATTACAATTCCATGTTTAAGGATATCAGTGCCAACTTCAGTTACATCGAGCATAATGATGAGGCTGTTAGCCCAAGCCACTGGGTCAAATATTATAAAAATGACTGCAAATTGATTAAATAGGAGTTAAGCTAGTGAATAAACTCGTTTTTGTTGTATTTTCTACTGTTTGTATGTTTACCAAACATGCTTATGCAACCCACCAAGGCTGTAGTGTTACGCCTGATCGCAAAGGATTCTGTATAACACAACTTTATCCAAATGAAATGAGTAAAATATCGAATGTTAGTGTCGCTTTCGTTGAGAGAAAAGGTGATCACTATAACTATGGGGGTACAAATCATATCATCAGAAGATCTCTTGCAAGACAGGAATACAAACTACCCAGGCCAGTTCAGCGACACTCCATTAGGGGCAATCATTGCTTTAAATACAGCAATGGAAATAGTAACTGCTTAAAGTCACTATATACCGGCGGCTTATAAAATATTACAAATAAAGGGAGTTAGGCCGAGTTTCTGTTTGCTTAATACATCAAGAGTCTCGGCCGTATCTTAAAACATCACTCAGTTATTTTCCCTGCATTATTGACAATTCTAACTAACCTCTTAAAACACTCATTATTGTAATTTAATGGGGCAACAAACTTCTTAGCTTCAGACCAACTCAAGTGTTTTACTGCATTTTTTTTATTGTGCCCCTCAAAATAAATAACAGGAGAGTGGTAACAATCAACATTTTTTTCAAATGCTCTATTTTTCAAGAAAAATTCATACCAATTTCCATCTTCAGAGTCAAAGCAAAAGCCATATGAGCCTCCATCTCTATAAAGCATAGCTCTCCATACTTTTATTACTTTCATATTACTAAATATACCTAAATACTAATAAACACCCTCTAATCCAATTGATACAAACAAGTTAGATAGCTACCTCTTACAAAGAAATAGCTAGCATATTATTATAATAATTTTACACATATCAAACAAATCTACTTATACCTTTCTATTTTGACTGAAAACTACTGATAGGGTCTACTAACCCTAGAAAATTTTAAAAATCAGCCAAATAAGTTATCAACAACTTACTACAGTCTAAAAAAACAATTCCAGCTTGGATCAAATAGTTTTTTTATCAAAAAAAATGACTAATTTTTTAAGAGCTTCATACTGTTTATAGGTATAAAGGGAAAAATTTAAATACTGCTCACAGAGAAGTGAATAATTTAATGAAAATTTTTGATTGCATTAGGCCCAGAACAACAGACTATGATGTCGCCTCTCAGCAAACTGACAACAATACAGGTAAGCAGCATATTGACTCAAGTCAATTAGAAACTGCATTTAAAGATGCTATCGATAGAAAAACTAACTACCTGGATCTATTAAGCTGCAGCAATCTTAGACAACAAGATATCGATCAGCTCTATAGCGCGCTCAGTAAACAGCGTGGCCATAAAATAAAAGTCGTTCTCTTTGCTAATGATATTAGTATAAACCCTTACCAGCATAAACCGGAGAATATTAAAGTAGTACAAGCATCTAACTGGTTAGAAGGTATGTCTGCTATCAATAAGTCACTGTCAGAAGAAAACCCTGAAATTGAAGCGTATCGTGCAGCCCGCCAAGCCGAGCTTGATCGATTTTATGGAAATAATATTGAGCAATCACCAACAGCCTCTTCATCTAAGCTATACACAACTAACCGCTCAGGTAAAATAACAGTCGTCCAAGATGAAAGCAACTTTTACCGGGATGGAAGGCTATTATCTTACTATGCTGATATTGGCAGTAATGCATTAAAAGTATAAGCCAACTGTTCCCCCAGTTAACTGAGGCTATCGTAAAAGCTAGCGGATATGGGGTGACGGGATGTTCTATAGCTGCGACAAGGAAGTCGCTTTAGCTCTTGATGGGCCAGGGATGGTACTTCAAGAGCGGCGGAAGAATATCCTGTTATTCCATATCGGACACTAGACTTATTTCAACACCCTTTTGATTAACTCGTATTAAAGCTCGATCAAATAACAGTCGTAATTTTTCTGAAAAAGTGATTTCAGGTTCCATCCCCATTTCTTTTACGACGGCGGTAATGAATTGAGTATTAACCCCTTTTCCTTTCAAATCTTTTGATGTAAAGGAAGGCCATTCTCCAGTAGCTAGCGGTAATGTTCCAGCTGTAACACATTGAATAGATCGAGTCAGTATTAAAACAACTATGTAGATTAACTTTTTGTTAGAAGCTATAAAATTATACATAAACAGCTCGAATCAAATAAATCTCTTATAGGCATCACTAATGATTCATGCTACCAGATAAGAATACTATACTCTTCGCGAATGATTTTTAGGCTTTGTTACCGTCGCTCTTCACCCCAGCCATTTAGTTTATCAGCACATACTTGGCGGTATAAACCATAACACCCTTCCTCTATCCTCTTCTATTTCCAAACAAACAATGGCAGAATTTTGAAACTTAATGACATCTCTCTCTTGATCACCAGCCACCAATTGAGCAACCACTTTTTGCAGGTTTGGCAAGTGCCCAACATACATACACTTCTCTTCCAGATAGCCTCCAATTAAAAAGTCAGGATCGTCATTTGGTGACATATTTGACACTTCAATAACATTATCAACCTTTAATTGTTTCGAGAATATTTCTGCTGTTTGTTTAGCCCGCAACTTGCCGCTATGACATATTTTATTAATCTCAATGTTATGCTGCTTTAAATAAATGGCTATTTTATTTGAATCATTATAACCGATTTCCAATAAAGGCCTGTTCTCATCAACTTCCTTAGCAGCAGCAATCCCATGCTGAACAAAGTATAATTTCATGATTTTACGCCATGATCTTAAATTTTAAGTTTACTCTACACGCTTGTCTCTCAAGAATTACTCTAGAAGACAATATTTATTTTTATTCAACAACTATTTGTATACACAAACCTATAGTTCAAATAATCTCAAATGTAAAGATAACAACTCCATAACACAGTTTTTTTGAGCAATAAATATTTTGAGAAGTGTATCTAATATGTCTTGTACTTATTTGTGTACTAGTTATATCAATAGCTACTTATGGTTTTCATATAATTCAGCAAACTGAAGTGAGAGCCTAACATGCGTATAAAAACATTAAATAATAAAGTGACGAAGCCATCTAAAGCTTTTTGTTCACCCTTACTACTTAGCCTATGCGTTTCATTAATTTGCTCTGTCAGCCATGCAAATACATGCCCACCAGCCCCTGAAAAATTTGCTGTGCCTATTCCAAATCCAGACCCAGGCTCACCTAATGGGAAACTGCCATTAGATATAAATAAAGTCATGCCTTTTATTAAGGAAAAAGGTATTCGCAATGCTAAAGAGTTTATTGATGCATTACCCGACAGTATGCATAAGAACTATTCAATCATTGAAAAATCCCGAGCACTAGGGCAAACCGATATTAATCACCCTGGTTTATTAATGTTTGGTTCAGATGCTCGTTTTATGGTTAATATCAGCACTAAAAAATCTGATCCTCGCTATGAGATTGTCGATATAGCTCACCTTGACAATAAAGGAAATTGGGTGTTTAGAGCTTTAGACTTCAGTAGTGGCACCCCTAAAATGGGTAAAAATGACACTGATTGCCAAGAATGCCACGGTAAACCGGCAAGACCTTTTTGGGGGGAATATCTAGACTGGCCGGGTATATTTTCAGATGATGGCCGCGGCAATGAAAAAATTACAAACCGTCAAGCAGCAACATTAACCCGAATTAAACAAGGCCAACAAAATAACGAACGTTTTCATCAGTTAAAAATTCCTGACTATTATTTCGATAAAGCAGGTACTGCAATGCACTTACCCAACCATGTATATGGACCAGCGCTTACTATTTTTAACAATGAGTTGGCCGGGGCGGTTGCTAGTAGTATTCACAAACGAGCAAAAAAATCAGCTAATTATAATGGTTTGCGAGAAGAGTACTTAGCCCTTAGTTATTGTGATACATCAGCAGGTGTATTAAGCCAACAAGCTAAGGATAAAATTAAACAGCTAATTGAAAGTAAAAAAGGTAAAACCACAGGTTATAATGGATCAGCTCATTGGAGTGACATATTAAGCTTATGGGGATTAGATCCTAAACATGAGCTACCTCTACATAAATTATCAACTGAAGACGTCAAACGCCAAGACTTAGATTGGAATACAGGTGTTGGCCGTTTAAGAGAAGTCATCGATTTAGCCATTTTAATGGAATTAGCTAAAGAAAATAACCAGCTAAATGCAATATTGGCAGGTAACCCTTCATCCTGGTCTATGACGAGTTGCGGCAATCCCTTTTCAACACTCAAAGACCATCTAACTCATAAACTTTTTGCGAACTTTACGCTACGTAATGAAGCCAGACAAACAGCAAGAGAAAGCTACTACGACATTGATTACTTAAGAATTCATCAAAGCATGGATTATATCACTACTTCCTTCTGCAACTTACTATCTGAAAATATTAGTGAAGACACTATAGGAACACCATCCAAACCTGATGATGACAAACCCACTCCTCCTGATAATGGAGATGACAATAATAAACCCAATCCACCGGATGATGGCGATGATCATGATAAGCCAAATCCTCCCGATGATGGAGATGGCGACAACGACAAACCCAATCCACCCGATGACGGGGATGACAATGACAAACCCACGCCTCCCGATGATGATATTAATCGACTACCTGTAAAGCCTTTGTTCAAAGGAAAGCCCGCGAGCAATTTGAATGATAGCCAAGGTAAACAACAGCTGTATACCATTCATGTTCATGGAAAACCCAGCAATCTTAAGTTTTCAGTTGAAGGTGGCCAAGGCGATGTTGATCTTTATGTCAGGCATAACAAAAAGCCAAATTTAACTCAATTTGACTGCCGTCCACTTGAACATGGCACAAACGAAACTTGCTTATTTAAAAATCCCAAAATGGGATTAGCTGGCTCTTGGTATGTACTATTAAATAGTGACAAAGATTTTTCTGGTGTAACACTAACTGCAGACTATCAAGATAGTGATGGCGATGACCATGGCGATCATGACAACGGCCAGGGGGCCTGTGCTCATCAAAAGCCAAGTCATGATGTGGCCATTTTCGACAGCAAACCATTATGTGTCACTCCTGCTCCTAATAAAGACCACTACCGGCACTATTACATTCGCCTACCTCAAACTGATGCTGGCAAAACGTTGGAAATTACAATGAAAGGAGGCACAGGTAATGCCGATTTATTAGTATCAGCTGATTTAGGCCAATTTCCTCATGAGGAGCATTACGAATCAAGACCTGATATTGTATTTGGCTCTACTAATCCAGGTAACACAGAAAAAGTAACGATTAAAAATGCAAAAGCAGGCAAAGACTATTTAATTACGCTACCTGCAGTATCAGCCCACAAAGGCATCACAATTACTGCTAGTGTGCGTTAGTTGTTTGATATGGATTCTTCCGCTGTGCTAAAGGCCATGGATGGCCTTTAGCACTTTTTTGCGACAACCTCTCTTATGGAAGACTTTACTAACTAAACTCTGGCGGTAAAATATCAAACTTAGGGACATCCTCTGGAAATACTGCCCACTTAGGTGCTGAGGCGGTATAAATAGCCATTTTCGGAGAAAAGTGAGAGCTGTCATCTAATGTTGACGCAGAAACAGAGTAAAACCCAGCTACTGTCACCTCAACACAGACTGTCGTACCGCAACGGCTACAAAACTGATGGTGTATATCTTTACTAGAGTCTCCTTTACGGGTATAAGACTTGGTTTCCCCTTTGGTAAAGGCAAATTTATCTTTGGGTACCCATAATCCGAACCACTTATCTGACCCTGTATGCTTCTGGCACTCTTTACAGTAGCAAAATGCAGCGTTAATCGGCTCCCCCTCAAACGCATACTTGACATGACCACACCCACAACTTCCTTCATATTTTGCCATAAACTAGATTTCCTAATTAATTTTTATGAGTCTCTTACCAATATACAGTAATACTCCTGACAGCATTATGTCAGGAGCTTAAAACGCTAGGCTTTGACCCCGTTGGGGAATATCTGTTTGTATCCCCTTTTCATCCCACAATTTTTGAGAGAGTGCATCCAGCGCTTCAGGTTCACCATGCACCAACATAATACGGGGATTATTTTTAAATTGGCTGATCCACTCAATTAATTCAGTTTGTCCAGCGTGCGCAGAAAAGCCTCCTAAGGTTTCAATATGAGCCTTTACAACATACTCGTCACCAAACAGTCGTATATGTTTGACACCATCAACCAAAATCCGACCAAGCGTCCCATACGCCTGAAACCCTACAAAAATAATCCGATTAAGTTTATTCCAAATCCGCTGTTTAAAGTGATGTCTAATCCGCCCCCCAGTACACATACCACTACCCGCAATAATAATAGCGCCATTTTTTATATTGTTGATGGCCATAGATTCCTCTGGCTTTACAGTTAAATGAAGTTTAGGAAGAAATTTGCCTAATAACGTTTGATCACCTGAACAAAGTGGTTTAATACCTTCACAATCCAAAGTGCGCAACCAGCGATCATAAATTCGGGTTACTTGAATTGCCATGGGGCTATCCAGATATACATGCCAATTATCCAAGACACCTTCATGGTTCAAGCAACCTAAATAAAACAAAAGCTCCTGGGTTCTACCAACCGCGAATGCAGGAATTAAAACATTACCGCCATCATCCCAAGCTTCTTGTAGAATATCCCTTAGTTGGTCAATGGTATTATCAAGAGAACGATGATCGCGATTGCCATAAGTGCCTTCCATCAGCACCACATCAGCTTGGGTAAGTGTCATTGGGTCATTCATTAGCACTGTATTTTTTTTGCCCAAGTCACCTGAAAATACTAGAGTTTTTTGTTGCTGCTTTTCCTGAAGTTTAATTTCAATAATAGCTGAACCCAAAATATGACCTGCATCATGAAAAGCAACAGTTGCATTATCAGAGAAAGCAAACGGCTTATTATAAGGCTGTGGTTTACAAAGCTTTAACACCTTACCCACATCACTTGATACAATCTGCGGCTTTAAGGTTTTTTTCCCTCTTCTAGCACGTCGCAAGTTTTCTTTTTCCAGGTCACGCAGATAAAGGTTAGTAGAATCATTCAGCATAATATCAAGCAGTTCAGCCGTTGCCTCTGTGCAATATATTTTGCCTTTAAACCCTTCATGCACTAACTTCGGTAATAATCCTGAGTGATCAATATGCGCATGGGAAAGAATAACTGTATCAATTTGTCTTGGATCAAACAAAAATGATTCATGTTGCAACCTTTCTACAGCATCTCCCCCCTGATGCATTCCACAATCCAGCAGCACTTTACCGGTAACAGAGGACTCCAATAAATGACAAGAACCTGTTACCTCTTGAGCAGCTCCAATAAACTTTATTGTTGCCATATCAAAACTTTTCCATACGAGCATGATAAGTTAGGTTATTATAGACGTATTAAACTGAGCACTTCATCGAATCATATTATTTTTGGGCAAAGCAACAATATAGCGCTTCACTTTTTGTTAATAAAAATTAAACTACAACTGACATCTACCTTTATGAATATTTAAGCACTATGCAAATGAACACCAACATCAATCAACTTACGCTAGAAACAAGTAGCTCCACCAAGTGGTGGGGAGAAATGACTTTAGCTGTGGGAAAAAATCAAGTCTGGGATTTTGGTACATTGCTATTTAGTTTGAAGCGTCAACAACGTGAATGGCAAGTCCATTACAAGCATTTTAATTTAAACCCTGAAGCAGAGAGAAATGATGTATCAACTTGGTGCGGAGAATGCGACTTAACCGATGCTGACAATTTTAAGCGCTTTGTCTTTAGTCGCACCCATAAAGACCTGATAATTACTCCTATACTGCCAGATCGAAACCTGGTAGCCAAACCGATTGTCAGCATAACCTTAATGCTAGAGGAACAGATTACCCTTTATATCAGCGCAGCGTTGTGGCTTCGAGTTAGGGTTAAAAGCCCTACAATAGAGAGTGTTAAAAACAATAAAACGATTATCTAACACTACACGAACTACCTATCCGAGAGTTGTCGAATACCTGGTTTGGACCCAACACACCTAGAAGGTGAACTTTATTATACCAGTAAAACCCATGCGTTTGTTAATCAGTAATCATTAACTGAAGAGAAGTTTATTACCCGAGCATACGAAGTATTCTTTTCCTAATTAACCCTTTGTTGAATCACAATTTTGCACAACTATGGAAACACTAAGTAGCTTAGCTTTTAGCCAGATACTTATCAGTATTGCTTTTATTATCATTGGCTTTATTTTAGCTAAGCTCTCTACCAAGGAAGCCTCCAGATTAAGCAAGGACAAATTGACTCTGCACCAGTCATTACTGTTTCAAAGAATTAGTTTCTACCTTATCGTCGCACTTTTTATCATTACTGCCCTACAACAAATCAATGTAGATTTAGGTGTTATTCTTAGTACCGCAGGTATCTTATCTGTTACTATTGGCTTTGCTTCACAAACTTCCGCTTCAAATATAATCAGTGGTTTATTTTTTCTCGGTGAAAAGTCATTTGGTGTAGGCGATGTTATAAAGGTTAGTTCAACAACCGGAGAAGTGCTTGCTAATGACTTATTATCAATAAAATCACGTACTTTTGATAATTTATTTGTGAGAATTCCTAACGAAACAATCATAAAATTAGGGGTCACTACACTCACCCGTTTTCCAATCCGTCTTTTGACTTAGTGGTTGACGAGGCTTATAAAGAGGACTTATCCAAAGTTAAGTAAGTTCTATTAAAAGTAGCTAATGACTATCACCTGTGTTGAGAATATCCAGAGCCTCTATATATTACAAGGGTTTAGTGATTCTGTCATTAATATCCAACTTTCAGCTTGGGCTAATCGTGAAGACTTTTTAGCCTTAAAAAATGGCATTATTCAGCGGGTTAAAGAGGCTTTTGACGAAAACAACATTGAAGTACCATTTCCACATCGAACACTTTATACTGGCATTGAAACCAAGCCTTTTTCAATCCAGCACATTAAATCGCTTTGAACATATACCCAGCACGAATGGTAAAGGTAACCAATGTCTGAAGAAAATGAATTTGAATGTAGGGTTTTTCCCAGCGCAGCTGATGATGTAGAACACGCCAAGCGCGTTGAATGCAGTAAGCAGTTAATGGCTTCCTCTGCTTTTCGGCTAGCGTATGATGATAAAGCATTTGTTCTAAGGGATGAAATGAGACCCGTTAGGCTCCTACTGGAACTCAGCAAAACCGAGCTAATCCTTAATGACCATAATATCAATAACACAGTGGTTATGTTTGGTAGTGCTCGTATGCTTCGGCCAAAAAAAGCAAAAAAGCAGTTATTTGAAGCAAAACAATTATTAGCCCAACAACCCAGTAATCCAGATTTTAAACGTCAATATAAGCAAGCTAAAATACGGCAACAACAAACTGACTATTATATCCAGGCAAGAGCTCTAGCCAAAATAATCACCGAGCAATCCATGTTAGGTGATATACCAAACCTGTATGTTATTACAGGTGGCGGACCAGGTATCATGGAAGCGGCTAACCGAGGAGCAAATGATGCAAAGGGAAAGTCAGTGGGGCTTAACATAATACTACCAGAAGAGCAGCAGCCAAACCCTTATATAACCCCTGAACTTTGCTTTCGCTTCCACTACTTTGCTATGCGCAAAATGCACTTCCTACTAAGAGCCAAAGCATTAGTGGTATTTCCAGGTGGCTTTGGCACTCTAGATGAATTGTTTGAAACGCTTACCTTAGTACAGACTAAAAAAATAAAGCCCATGCCAATTTTATTATTTGGTAAAGCTTACTGGCAGCGGCTGTTAAACTGGAATGTCTTAACTGAAGAAGGAATGATTAATGAAGATGACTTAAACTATTTTTCCTACGTGGAAAGTGTTAATCAAGCATGGGAAATTATTGAAAAACATGTAAAAGGGTTACGTAAACTTCATAGAGATATATAAGTCTTTCATCACTAACCTACAATTCAGCTGGTAAATTTAAAACCGAAGAACCATCCTCAGTGGGCTCAGCTACCACTATTACAGCTAAACTTTTACAAATCGTATTCGCCTGAGACAATTGCTCGATAAATCGACGGCTTAAACTGGCAACCTGTAAAGCGAGATCTATTATATGTATTTCTGCTTTTTCATCGACAACTGCTGCAATGATCTGTTTTTTCAGCACATCATATTTTTCAATTAAACTCGTTAACTGTTCCTCCTCTAATACGTTGTCACAATGATGCAGTGTATAAGAAACCTGATCAACAGCAACTAACCATTGGCGCAAATACTCCACCGCTGTTAATCGGCCAAGCCGGATCGACTGATATAGCAAGACAGCTTCTGCATATAATTTGCATGCACTATATAGCCGATAAGCCACTGCAAGGCCATTAGTGACTATTTCACCTTGCTCTTTAGCCAGACTGGATTTCAACAATAAGCTAATAAATACATTAACTTGTTCAATTCTACTTTTAATCTGCTGTATTTCTTCCTGCTTCTTTTCACGAACAAAGCTGAGTTGCCCGACTTCTTCAAGTAATAAATTAAGTTCTAACACCATTGCCCGAATGGCTAAGTCAGGTACAGCGGCAATATTGGCATCTAAATATGATTTAAAGTGTCCTTTTACTGGCTTTTTATAACGCGCTAATAGGAAACGCGACAGGTATGGTTCAATAGGCCACATCAACAGCACGCCAATAATATTAAAACAAGTATGAAAAATAGCCAACAAAATTGTCAAGTTGCCATCTTTCCCAGTTAACCCTGCTATCCAAGTTACTAATGGCCAGAATACTGGCAACATGATAAGTGCTACTGCTGCTGTAAGTACATTAAAAACTACATGAGCCCATGCCAGTCGTTTTGCATTAACAGTTGCCCCCAAACTGGCAATAAGTGCTGTAGAGGTGGTACCAATGTTAGCCCCAATAACTGCTGCAGCAGCTACCTGAACACCCGCTACTCCACTGGCAACTGCAGTTAGAATAATAGCTATTGCTGCACTTGAAGACTGAGTAAGTAAAGTTAAAATAAAACCAATAAATAGGCCCCACAAGACTTCATGACCACCTTCAGCCAAAAAACTGGTGATATCAATTTGGTTGGCATAACCCGAAAAGTTTTCCTTAAGGGCATCAATTCCCATAAAAAGTAAACCAAAACCAGCCAACGCCATCCCCAGTGCTTTACCTCTTTCATAAGGGAAAAAAATCCGTAAGGCTGCACCGATACCTACTAAAGGAAATGCAAACGCATCAATTTTAACTGTAAAACCAAACAGGGTTACAATCCAAGCTGTTAACGTTGTCCCCACATTACTACCAAAAACGACCCATAATGCTTGTTGAAATGTGAGGACACCCGCATTAACAAAGCCGATAGTTGCAACAGTAACCGCACTGGATGACTGTACTAAACCTGTTATTAAGACGCCAGAAAACAGGCCTCGTTGTCGATTAGATGTCCATTTGGCTAATAACTGTTCTAAGGCTCTACCACCAGCTAATTTAAGCCCCTCTGTCATTAACCACATACCCAATAAAAACAGACCTAATGAGCCCACTAAATTAAAGATCACCTTTTTCTCCTAAGCATACCTTTTGCTCTGGCTAGCACTTTGACGCTTATTTCTACTTCTGTTAACGACAATCACTATTTTTAACTTGGTAAAACGATAAGTTGGCTATTATTGTCATACGTTATTAGCTAACCATCATAAAAAGGGTAAAGCTAATCTTAACCAGAAAAAATAAGGAAAATTCATGAATATTTTATTACATATTTTTAATATTTAGGTAACTATTCAGCTCAAAAAAAATGGTAATTTTACTTGACAGGTTTTTTGCGTTATTTTTGGAAGTTTAAACATTACTGGCAACTTACTTCATATATATGGCTAAATGCCTTGTTCTAGAAGCTGTGGTGCTAATTCCACTACTTGTTCTGCATAGGCTTCAACACGTATTTTATTTTCTTGATCGATGGTTTGACGCAAATCGAAAGCAAAAGTTGTACTCAATTTAAGATCAACCAACGCGAGAAGTGGAAAATCTAAGTCCTGTTGAGATTGACTCGTTGAGCCATTATAAAAGTAGCCTACCTCAGTCTTCTTTCCTTACTTATGTTGAGGTTTATTAACATTGAGCATAAAACCGTTTTTACTATGCTTTCCAAAGACAGATTCCTGTGACAATTCGACTTTGACAATCCCATTTTCGCAGTTTCTATTTTTGGTTCGATCTTACCATTCCAAGATCAAAAACTGTCTGCAGCATTGTTTATATTAGTTTTCAAAAATGCTGAGACCAAGCTTTAGCTCCTTGCATGATCATCTCAACAGACACAGTTCCCACATATAATGCAGTAATACGGCCTGCGATTTCTATATACCTCTGGATCAGCGGCTCATGACGTGTTCGAGCAGCATCGTGTAAGGCCTTAAGTCCTAACATGATAAATAGAGATATTAAAACTGCAATAAGAACTGCTCCACATGCCAATATTGCATCATGTCGTTTACCTATAATGACACTTGCACTGATAGTACCTGGTCCAATGAGAACAGGCATTGCAATTGCTCCCACAAGATGATCGGACTCTCCCTGTAGGAGCTCAATTGCCGTAGGACCACGGAAGACAAACTGCAAGCCAATAAGTAGAAATATAACACCACCGAAAATCTGAAATGAAGCAAACTGGGCTTGCATGAGGCCGGAAAAGACCGTATCGCCAAGGACCACAAAAACCCAAAAGACTGTTGTCGCAATCAGGCCAGCACGAACTAGCACACGAGCAAACTGTATGCGGTCAAGTTTTTGAACTACATCAATCAAATAGATGATTAAAAGGAAAGGATTAAGCAGCGCCAGTACTAAAGCTGAAGACTTCAAGAAATCTGTCATTCTATTCCCCATCATAAAATTAATGATCATTATTTTTATGTTGGTAATCAATGCTATTGAATACCGAGTAAACTGTTATAAAAGTGATAGTAACGAATTTACAATCAATAATGATTAAGTTAAGTAGTCAGCTATATTTTACTACTGTTTAACTGAGTTTATTTTTTGTACAAGAAATTATGCTTCATGCTTCTCTAAAACCAACTATACAAAATCTGTTTGTATAACTATAAATAATTATTTGATCTCTCACTATTGGAATGCCAAAACCAATTATTGACAGAGGAGCAGCTCCTAGACATTTTTATGTAAACTTGAATAGCTTTTCAGCAAAGTCAGTAGCTGCCTCTAATTTTACAATATAAGCATTATCTATTATTTACTCTAAAACAACTCCAATCATATCGTTATTTTCAGCAGAAATCGATTTCCCCCCTGAAATCAAGATAATCTCAGCACTTGATAATCTAAGAAAGAAAAAGAGTATTATCAAAACTATAATAAATTTGTATATCACTGATTTACTACCTATTAATATGCACTTATTAAATATAGTATGTCCTACAATTATCACTGTTTTTTTGCCTTGACTTCTGTCATGTCCAAGGGTGCACTAATATTTTGTTCACTCATTAACTATTTTTTGCTGAGTAATCGTGTCTGACAGACCCGACCTTTCTCTTATATTCTAATCACTCACATTAGCTTTTCAAAATGTTTAACTTTATCTGCAATTGCTCAACTTCTTCAATAAGGTCCAAGGCCAATGCGGCTCCTGCAGTATTAATACCTAAATCCTGTTTTAGTCGCTGGGCACTGTAAATCCGTACGATGCTGGTGGCAGCAAAACGCCATTTTTTTCGTTCGCCACATGGTTCAACAATGCCGTAATCAACTAGCTCCATCAGCTGTTCAGCCGAGATATGACAGGCATGACATAACTCAGCCATACTGATTTCTGTATCTGTATCGATAAGCACGCCAGAGATAACCACCATGGATGTTTTCTTCATGGTCACACCCCCAGATTTTCTCGTGGATTAAAATTCAAAGCGCCGGCAAACGCTTCGTACGCCTTTCTTGTTGCCTCGTCTTCAGCTTTAGGTAATGCGATTTCCAATACTACATACAGATCCCCAGGCGTATTCGCTGGAATTCCCCGGCCTTTCAAGCGTAATTTGGAGCCACCTTTGGAATTGGCCGGTATTTTGAGTTCCACCCTGCCTGAAGGCGTGGGTATTTTCACGTTCGCTCCCAAAATGGCTTCCCAAGGTGCTACCGGCAAAGTCAAATAAACATCTTTTCCCTCAACTCGGTAAAAGGAGTGTGGACGAAATTCTGCTTGCAGATACAAGTCACCGGCTTCACCGTTACCAACGCCCCCACTTCCCTGTTTCTCAAGTCGAATGTATTGGCCTTGGCTGATGCCCTTGGGAATACGCACATTGAGGGTCTTCTCTTTAAGCTCAGGCCTGCCCTCTTTACCTATGACTGACTGTTTTAACGTTATCGTGCGCGTGGTGCCTTGATAAGCATCATCAATATCAATCACTATCTTGGCATGAGCATCCTCACCCCGAGTATGAAATTCCCGGTAAGCACTGCGGTTACCACCCCGGGTAAAACCACCGCGACCAAATAAACTCTCAAAAAATTCACTAAAGTGTTCTGCTCTTGTATCTGTAAAACCACCGCCATGAAATTCAAACCCTTCATCCCAGTCTGGCGGTGGTCGAAAGTCCTGTCCCGCTTTCCAGTTGTTACCTAACTGATCGTAGGCAGCGCGTTTTTCCGGGTCTTTCAATACTTCGTAGGCTTCCCCGACTTCTTTAAAACGCTCCTCTGCATCCGTTGCTTTGTTCCGGTCAGGGTGGTATTTGAGCGCCAGCTTACGATAAGCTCTTTTAATCTCATCCTGGGGGGCATCCCTGTTAACCCCCAGAACTTGGTAATAGTCAGTGAATTTCATGTTGCCCCATAGCATTGTTAATTAATTATTATTGGCCACATCTAATCTATTTTAGGTACAAATTTGATTGGCAAACGAATCAGGTCAATTATCAGTTACGGATTCAGTGCAGCAAGCACCTAAAATGATTCTAATGAGCAAGCAAAGCTCTGTGGAGAGTGTCATAAGGGAAAAATACCTAAAGCTAATCTTAACCAGAAAAAACAAGGGAAATTCATAAATGTTTTATTACATATTTTTAATATTTAGTTTACTTACACTGACGCTAGCTTGGATACATTTATTACAACTAAAGCAAGACTTAAGGATTATCCTATGGATTTCTTGATAGGGCTAGGAATACTTGTTTGCATCACTCAGTCAGCTATGTTTTCGGGTTTAAACCTGGCTTTTTTTAGCATTACTCGCTTACGGCTTGAAATAGAAGCAGCAAAGGGGAATGAGCAAGCCAAGCAAGTACTCGCTTTACGTAAAGATTCTAATCGATTATTGGCTACTATCCTTTGGGGTAATGTGGGTGTTAATGTGTTATTAACACTGTTGTCTGATAACTTACTCGCAGGGGTTGCCGCATTTCTATTCTCTACAGTCGCAATTACTATTTTAGGTGAAATTATGCCGCAAGCCTATTTTTCTCGGCATGCGATAAAAGCAGCTTCTTTTTTCTCACCTGTTTTAAGATTCTACCAAGTTCTTCTTTACCCTGTTGCTACACCAACTGGAAAACTACTCGATTGCTGGATTGGCCCTGAGTCAATTAATTACTTTAAAGAAGATGACTTTTACCAACTCATCAAATTACACATTACCTCTTTTAAAACTGATATCAGCCATATTGAAGGTACAGGAGTAATTAACTTCTTAGCACTCGATGATATTCCTGTGAAAGATGAGGGAGAGATAGTTAGCCCAAAGAGTATTATTGCCTTATCCTTCAAAGAGGGTAAACCTGTATTTCCTGATATTACTTGTAATCCCGATGACCCTTTTCTTAGACTTCTAAATAGTGCTAGAAAAAAATGGATTATCATTGTTGATGAAACCCAAACGCCCCAAGCTATCATTAACGCCTACCGTTTTACCAGCGGCGCCTTATTTGATGACCCTCCATTTGATCCTATCAGTTATGTGCTGAAACCATTGATTATTAAAGATAACCATGCTCAATTAGGTTATCTTATCAGCCAGTGGAAAGCGTGGGGAGATTTATTAGTCAATGATGTAATACTGCTGTGGGGCACCAACAAACGAATTGTTACTGGCTCTGATATTTTAGGCAGGCTACTTGAAGGCATTATAAGTACATCGTCCCACAAACCAACACCAGAACAGATATAAATCGAGAGAATGGTATGAGTCTTAGTCAGCTAGAAAAACAACTTCCTTCATTTCGATTAATCCCTGACGCCTTAGCCCGGTTAGTTGAAGGCCGGTTATGGGTAAAAGTGCTAATTGGCCTTGGTTTGGGAATAATAGTGGGTATTTTATTAGGCCCCGACCTTGCTTTATTTTCAAAAGAAACTTCATTGGTAATCGTTGGCTGGCTCGCATTACCCGGCAAATTATTTATAGCAATGGTACAAATGATTGTTGTGCCATTAGTCTTTACGTCCATTATTCGCGGTTTAACATCCACTTCCGACTTGGAAACATTAAAGCGAATGGGAATTCGTTGTGGGCTATTTTTTGTGGTAACCACAGCTATTGCTTCAGTTATTGGATTAACGATCGCTGGGCTTATAAACCCCGGTGATTTTGTAGACCGAGCAGCAGTGAAAGTCAGCTTAATGAGTGAGCCTGCGCCGCCAGCTGTTGTTAACAAAACCATGCAAATTCCCTCTATCGCTGAACTACCTCATACATTACTAAACCTGTTACCAGTCAATCCCGCCCAGTCCATGGTACATGGAGAGATGTTACAGGTGATTCTATTTGCCACGATTATTGGTATAGCCCTGCTTAATCTAGCGACTAAAAAAAGCGAGCCAATTTTTAATTTGATGATTTCAATTCAAGAACTGTGTATGAAGATCGTTTCCTGGGCAATGGTCCTAGCACCTTATGCCGTATTTGGTTTGATTGCACGATTAACCGCCATGGTTGGTATTGAAATACTTGCTGGTATGTTTGTTTATATGTTAACCGTCATTTTGGGGCTGGCGATATTATGTGGCTGCTATCTATTTTTTATCAAATCAGTCAGCGGTATCATACCTAAGCACTTTATCAAAGAGTCGAAAGAGCTTTTATTAATGGCATTTTCTACTTCCAGTTCTGCCGCTGTCATGCCACTTTCGTTAGAAACAGCCGAAAATAAACTCAATATCCCCCCTCATATTGCCAAGTTTGTCATTCCCTTAGGTGCAACAGTTAATATGACCGGCACTGCATTATATCAATCTATAGCAGTTGTATTTCTCTCTCAGGTATTTTCAGTACAACTCGACACCATGAGTTATGCTTTGGTGGTTTTTATGAGTGTTGCTGCTTCTATTGGCTCACCAGCCACACCCGGTGCCGGCATTATTATTTTAGCTATGATATTAGAATCGGTCGGTATTCCATCTGCAGGTGTTGCATTATTGCTAGGAGTAGATCGCATTTTAGATATGATGCGAACAACAGTGAATGTCGTAGGTGATTTAGCTGCCTGTATTTTCTTGAAAGAAAATCAACGAATAGCAGGGCTAGCTAATGCCAATCAAACCTAATAACATTTCATATATTGTCAACACAAACTATTTTTAGTTAAAACACAAATAAGGCTATAGTAGACATACGCCGAACAGGTTCACATTAACCTTGCTTAGGTCTGGTTCTTGTTTAAGTATTTATTGCTACTTTTAGGACAATAAAAGCCGATGGCAAATCACCACTTATCACTATGGAATAGTTCAGAAGCCAGCCTTCCAGCTTCTTTTCTGGACTTACTATCATTACTTATTCGTAACCCTTCTGTCGTAGGCGCAGAACACCCCTTCTTTCGTGTATTACAACGTGAACTTGAAGAACGTGGTGCCCATGTTACCTGGTATGAAGGTGTCTTAGTTGCCCAGGGAAGTTCCCCCAACAGCCTGATGTTTTCAGCTCATATTGATCGACATGGTCTAATGTGTACAGGTCCCAATGAGTTTCAATATGCAGCTTTTATTGCAGGCGCTCGTTCTGATTTACTCGGCAATTCAGTAAGCGAGCAATTAATGCAAAAGATATCTGATCGCTTTCAAGATACTCCTGTCTATGCCTACGAGCCCTGGTCAGGCACTTATCGAGGCAAAGGTCAAATCTGTGGTACATATATTTGTGAGTTTCGGAATAACTTAATCTTCGAGTTAAGTGGCCTAGAACACTTAGTAGCGGGCACACCTATTGCATTTACCGACAAGTTAACTGTCACATCAGAGGCGCTGATTGGCCAGTTAGACAATGTATTAACAGCAGCAGCACTCGTTTATTTATTTGAGTTAGGGTTTCAAGGCACCGCTTTTTTTACTGCACAAGAAGAAGCAGGTAAAAGCTGGCGTTATCTGTTGGAATGGTTTCGTCGGTTTGGTGGTTCTACTAACCAATTGATTGTAGTAGACACCAGTCCATTCAAAGATTTTGCAAGTGCTAAACAGCAACACCTGGTGTTAAGGAATAAAGATGCCAATGCACTATTTAATCAAGTCTTAACCCAACAATTAGCATCACTCTGTCAGCAACACAGCATTGAAGCACTATTTAAAGACCAGTATGTAGAACAAGCAAATACAGCATTAGTTACACGAGGTGAAGCACCTAACTCCATAGGTTCAACAGAGATGGGCAGAATTATTGCCGCCTCTAACGGCTTGGTGGATGGCACAACCTTACAAATACCTACATCGGGTTATCATACCATGATGGAGTCAGCACCAATAACATCAGTTAATGCATTTCTGCATGCTTTAAAAACATTAGCTCAGATATAACCTATACACTATGCATATAAATGCCAACACCAAACAACTTATATTAGAGCCAAGTGCTTCTACCAGATGGTGGGGCGATATGACTTTCGCCATGGGAAAAAACCAAGTCTGGGATTTTGGCACATTGCTGTTTAGCTTAAAGCGGCAACCACATGAATGGCAAGTCCACTATAAGCACTTTAATATAAACCCTGAAGCTGAGCGAAATGAAGTGTTAACCTGGTGTGGAGAATGCAGTTTAACTGATGATGACAACTTTAAGCGATTTGTCTTTAGCCGTACTCATAAAGACCTGACAATCACCCCTACATTGCCTGATCGTAACCTTGTTGCCAAACCCATTGTCAGCATTACCTTAATGCCAGAGGAGCAGATAACCCTATACGTTAGTGTAGCACTGTGGCTTAGGGTAAGCGTCAAAAGTCCTACAATAGAAAGTATTAATAATAATAAGGATGATTATAAAACCTTATGTGAGCTTCCTATACGTGAGTTGTCGAATACCTGGTTTGGCCCCAATACTTTAGAAGGAGAGCTTTGTTATGCCAGCAAAACCCATGCGCTGGTTAACCAGGAATCATTAACATTAAAGCCCTATCGAGCGATTGTTCCTGTATCTGTAATCAATAATCAACCAGAAATTTTAAAAGTTGAAAAAATCAATATACCCGTACCGGCTTTAGGTTTGTACCGTAACAGTAGTGGTTTATTTTGGGCATCAGGCGTAACTTTAGTTAAATTAAAAAATAGTAATCAAATTAAACTATCTACAACTAACAACACCAGTATCACACCTGCTGATAAGTCTGATAATGGGGCAGCTTCTGGAATCTATACAATAGCAGACGAGCTTACTAATACGAGCAATACATCTGCCTCTCAGTTGCAACAATGGGAAAACGTTTCTGTCCCCCGCAGACCCATTGAAGAAAAGTTTATAACCCGAGCATATGATGTATTTTTTTCCTAATCAATCTTATTAAATTACTATTTTTTTACAGCTATGGAAACTCTACGTAACTTAAGTTTTAATCAAATATTTATTGGCATTGCTTTTATCATTATTGGCTTTATTTTAGCCAAACTAGCGACTAAAGCAATTGCCACATTAAGCAAAGATAAACTTACCAAACATCAGTCACTTTTATTTCAACGAATTAGTTATTACCTGATTGTTGTACTTTTTGTCATTACTGCCCTACAACAAATTAATGTAGATTTAGGCGTTATTCTTGGCGCCGCAGGTATCTTATCTGTGGCTATTGGCTTTGCTTCACAAACTTCTGCTTCTAATATAATCAGCGGCTTGTTTTTACTCGGTGAAAAACCTTTTGGAGTAGGTGATGTTATCAAAGTTGGTTCAACCACAGGAGAGGTTCTTGCTATTGACTTATTATCAATCAAGTTACGTACTTTTGATAACCTATTTGTAAGGATTCCCAACGAAACTATCATAAAGTCAGAGGTCACTACCCTCACCCGATTTCCAATTCGTCGTTTTGATCTAGTAGTTGGCGTGGCTTATAAAGAGGACTTAACCAAAGTTAAACAAGTGCTATTAAAAGTAGCTGATGATTTTCAACTGTGTTTAGAAGACCCAGAGCCACTTTATTTATTGCAAGGTTTTGGCGATTCAGCCATTAATATTCAACTTTCCGTCTGGGCAAAGCGCGAAGATTTTTTAGCATTAAAAAATGGCATGATTCAACAGGTTAAAAACGCATTTGACGAAAACAACATTGAAATACCATTTCCACATCGTACACTTTATACCGGTTCAGAGACAAAGCCTTTTCCTATTACTCAGCAAGCTAATATACCTTGAGTAGACAACCCATATCAGGCCTGAAACTTGACGCCCCCTTGCCAATAACTTTCATTGAAGCCTTACCTTACAGGGCAATATATAACCAGCATGAATAGTATAGAAAAGCGTAATACCTAATTATACCCATACCAGTTAATCAAGCTGCCGCACTTGCTGGCGTAAGCTTTTGCTTCTCTCCCTTCAAGCCTTGAAGCTACCAAGGCTTGCCCAACATCGCTGAAGCCCCCAAGTCATTGATGTCTGACGAGACTTTCTGTCTAGTCGGTCTGGTTTAGATAACATTAAACGAACCAAAAGCCATACAACACTACAGTAAGATAGGATAGAATGGTGTTGTTAACGTTAACACCCGGTAGTTATCCAATATGCAGCTAAATCGTTTTACTGATTACTCAATCCGCGTTTTACTTTACGCGTCAGTTAACCGTGAGCAGTTAATTACGATGGCAAGTGTAGCTGCATTCTATCATGTCTCGGTTGAGCACATGCGCAAAGTTGTACATAACCTAGCCAAACTTAACTATATCAAAACCTATAAAGGCAAAAATGGTGGCTTTGAGCTTGCCTGCGATCCCACTGAAATTAATTTGGGTCATGTTATCAGAGAAATAGAGGGCCTTACCCCTCTAATCAATTGCGAAAAAGAAGAATGCCGTCTTAACCCTCAGTGTACACTTAAGGGAATTCTGCGTGAGGCTCAAATGGCATTTATCAGCTCACTTGAACAGTATACGTTAGCTGATTTAGTAACCGATCAATTTATGCAGAAAAGCCTCAATATACAACTGATTCAAAAAAGTTAATGAGCCCCCTTTGATCCTGCATGATCACGATAAAAATAATTTAAAGCCATACATTCCAATAGTATACGACACTAATAATCCATGTCGTACACAACGATATAACCAAACGAGCATCGACATATAAGAAATTTAAAGTAATACAAAAGCTGTTAATCTTAAGAAATTATTTTACACTATAGCGGCTATGAAGATTTCTTACTTTTGATTTATTCACCTCCACTATGGAGGAAATATACTTCGAAGGCATAACCAATAAATACCTAAACATTTGCTGTGTATTTTTAGCTAAATTTGTATATAAAAAAGCTTGAGCTGATAGATATCAGGAGTAACCGAGTTGAATAAATATTTTGTAGGCACCACATTGTGTGCGACCCAATTGCTAACAATAACTGGAACTGCTGCCGATTCCTTTATTGATGATTCAAAACTAAATCTACAACTACGAAATTATTATTTTAACCGCGACTTTCGTACTAATGATTCAGACAAACAAAGTTACCGTGAAGAGTGGGCACAATCTTTTTTCCTTAATTATGAGTCTGGCTACTTTGCAGATATTATTGGGGTAGATGCTTCTATTTTCAGCACCTTAAAACTGGATTCTGGTAAAGGCACCGCTGATACAGGCTTGCTACTTAATACAAATGATGGTGACTCAGAAAGTTATGCATCTCTTGGTGTTGCACTACTTAAAGCCAAATATGCTGAAACTGAAATTAAGTGGGGACGCCAATTAACGACCTCACCACTGCTTTATTACGGCGACTCACGAGCTCAACCACAATCCTTTAAAGGTATCAGTATCCAATCAAATGATATTAGCAACCTCACCATAAGTGGCGGGCGTTTTACCGAAGTAAAAAACAAAGCCAGCAGTAACTTTGAATCGTTCAGCGCAGAAGGCAAAAAAACTGAGTATGGCTTTAATGGTGAGTCCGACAACATCAGCTTTGTAGGCTTAGATTATAATTTAAGTGACACATCCAGTATTAGTTTTCATACCTCAAAATACGACGATATTTGGAAGCAGTTTTACTACAACTATAATCAACGCTTCTCAATAACTGACGATGTAGCCTTAAGTATGGATTTAGTCCATTATCGTACTATTAATGATGGCGACCCAAACGATCCTAACTACACAGACCGTGACAACAAGTCGAGTAGTGCCAGCTTTAAACTTAGCAAAGGCGGTGCCGGTATAACGGTAGCTTATCAAACGGTTACTGGTGACTATTTGTATGACTACATAGCCGACTCTGATTCGATTTTTCTAGCAAACTCAGCCCAGCTATACGATTTTAATAATGAAGACGAACGCAGCTGGCAACTAAGGTTTGACTATGATTTCAGTGGGGTAGGTGTTCCAGGGTTAAGCTTTATGACCCGTTATATCAAAGGGGACAACATTGACCTAGACTCCAGTATTTCTCAAACAGCAGTTGGAATCAGTGGTGAGTCCCGTCGAGGTGAGGAGTGGGAGCGAGATATCGAAGCACGTTACACCTTGCAAAGCGGTACTCTAAAAGGCATGCAATTTAGACTAAGATTGGCAACATTACGAACTGACTATAATAATAACGACCGGGATGAAGTTAGATTAATTGTTAACCATAGTTTTGATTTGTTATAGCATTGGAGGTTGCCAAATTCAAAGTACGGTGTTTTCAATAAAAACTGCTACCTATAATGATTAGGCAGCAGTTTTTAATTAAATACTATATATTATGAGTAATACACATAGTCTGACTCAGCCTGTACAAGAGATGCTGCATATTCTTGCAAAAGTTTATATTGCTCCTCAGTTTGCACATAGGCTTTACCTCTGGAAACTCTCCCATCTGCAATTAAGTTATCAACGGTCTCTTTATAGTTAGCTAAATTTAACTTGTCAGCCTTATTCAACTGGTAATAAACCTTTTCTTCTCAAATACAAAGCAAGCTTCTCCATATACTCCACCGCCTAAGAGTTTAGGATCACCAATTTCAATAACTGGCCCCGACCCCATCTTAGATTCCCACGAACCATTTATTTTTTGGCAAATTGAGTGAGTTGGATAAACAACACCATCATTAAACTTCACTACTGTCGCAAGAGTACTCTTAAGCTCATCACTTATGCGCTTATTACTGGCTAAAATGTCTCTCGCCCCCTGTGGTGTTATGCCAAATACAATAATTTTTTCTTTTCTTGGGTTACGTTTAAATGGGTCAGGCTCCTGATCTAGATTGGTAGCGGTGTAGTCCATACATGCAAACCATTCAATAACAGCACTATGTGCCTCCTGGGCATCCATATAAAGAGCCAAAAGATCTGCCGGCCCGTCATATCCAGAATTAAGACGAACAGCATAACAGTGACAGTTAAGACTATCATCTACTCCACTTGTTTCAGTAAACTGTTGCGCTTCTAATTGAGGTAATTCATCCGGGTACTGAGCCAAGTAATCACTAAACTGATGATTAGTAGAAACCACAATTTCTTGGCCTTCAGTACTTATAGAAGTAATATTAAACAATGCATTGCTTGAAGTTTTCATGTTCACCAGCTTTTACAAAGTGACAACATAACCTGATAAGCTATAACTTTAACTGAAACAGCAAGTTTTCCGATATTGAATCTGGCCAGACTTTATTAGCATCGGAGTATATAAGATGCAAAAACAAAGCAGTCAAATAATATTAATAGTAAGCTACTATTTTAAATAGTCTTCTAATTTTTGGCCCCAAAAAAAAATCCATATAAAATATATTTAATCCATTAAATTCCGACATTAATCAAAATTTTTAATTTCGTCTAACAACCCTTCAAAGCTGTCGCAATGAATATCAATGATAGAAACTTGCATATAAAAAAGCGTGAAACATAAAAAAAAGCTGCGAAACATTAAAAAAAAATACTGCAACCTATATATTCTTAAACTGATATAAACCTAATGCTTACTATACACCCAACTCTTAGTGTCGGCTTTAAATATGAATAAAGAAGAAATTATTAATGTATGGCTTGCAGAAATTTCTGGCGGTCAATGGCAGTTATTAAATAATGAATGCAACTTAAATTCTGAAGATGGACAACACTATGCCACTATCATTCATTACCCTAATCGCTTAGCTATTCTTTTTCCACTTCCTCCCGCAGATCAACCAGATAATAAGCAGCAACTACACAACAAGTTATTAATGCTGAACAACCACCCTGATGCTATCGGCATCGCTTCTTTTTCATTAGCAGCAGACAATGCCACCATCGTGCTTTCAACATCTCTACCCGACAGTTCGGTGCTTTCAGAAAATCTAGAAGAATTTTGGAAGCACTCAATCAGTCTGCGAAATGCCTTATTTGAAGCCGTCATTAATAACTAAAAAAGGGTAGATTATGTTTAATTCAGCAATAACTCATGGTCAACCTAACCCGACCATTACAAGTATTACACAGCCCCAAATAACAACTGCACCCGGCGCAGGAAACCTGACGCAAGTTTCGACGGCAGCTGTCCCTTTAGTGAGTCACCAACAGCCACTCAATCAACAGTCTGCTATCACCCCTCCCTTACAACAAGTTGAACAAGAGTTCAATAAAGCAGTTTTACGTGTGGCTCAATATGAAGGCAACATTGAAAATAATATTCGAGATAATGTTGAACGATTATTTCCTGAAGCTAGCCCATCTCATAAGGAAAAAATGGTTGCAGAGTCAGTTGAAAAAGTGGCTGAGGCCAACCAGGCATTTGAATTTAATCATTTAGGAAATGACTTACTTGAGCATCCAGCAGTCGAGTATATGTCAAAATCCTTCCTCCGTCGGGTATTAGAAAACCTGTCGACAGCTCAAGAAAAAGGCTTAAAAGTTAATGTTGCTAAAACTAGCCTGGATGCTGGCATAGGCTTTCTTGAAGGATGGAGCGAAAACGACACTGAGTGGGCTAAGCAAATGAATGCGGTACTTTCAGAGGGAAAAGCTAATTCCCGCGTACTCACCACATTAGCCTACCATCATATGCGCACTTTTCGAGACCCAAACCTTCTGAAAGGATTGGGTGACTCTGTCAATCAAACACTATTACAACAAAAGGAAGCTAACGAACGATTGGATATCTTCCAAAACCATGAGGCGGGTGATCAGCCCAAAATGGCAAAACCAATCACTACACAACCTCATGGCTGGGCTTGGCTAAAGTATGCCGACTGGAAAGCATCTGCATTAGTAGACCAAAAAACAGACCAGGACTTTATTGGGGAAAGGTTTGGTACTGACCCCCATAAAGGAACAGGCTTTGGTTTTAAAGGAATGCAGGAAACGATGAAACCTGCCCCTTATCAAAGTGAGGCTGCCTCACTTAAAGAAAGAGATAGTCATGAGTCTGGTTATGGTGGCTTTGTTATCAATGACAAGGCAATGAAAACCGTAGGCAACGACCAGCCTGAAGTCTCAGTGAACTGGCGTCAGCAGAATATGGATAAGAAACTCCCCATGTTCGCCGGTCCATCCAGTACTACCTCATACATGTATGAGGTCGCCAGATTGTTAAAACTACCACCCGAAGAAGCGCAGCCGTTCAGACTGATGTTATTAGGTTGGATGATTCAACCGCGTGATCACAGCTTCACTGAAATAATGGGGGCTTTTGATGCCTATGCGATGGAGCATCAAGACAAAGGCCAGGCTGTCGTCGACACAGATGCGAAAATGGCCTGGAAAGCACGGGAAAATGGTGACTGGCTAAAAGCCTACGAAGACTTACTCACTGAGGATATTGACTTGCCAGCTCAACCGGCAAAAACCATTACGTTAAATGGACAAGAGATCCATCTTCCCGCCCAAGAAGCCGTTAAAGTAAGCCGACCAGAATTCAACCAAGCGCTGACGGGAAAAACCGATAATAGTGCTTATCCTGGACACTATGCTTCTGATGGTTATCTAAAAACGTTGAATGTCGCTATTAAGAACGCTCAAGAACCTAAAGATACTGTTGGCTTAGCTGACGAGAAAATAAAATATGCACCACTCAATATGGATAACTTGAAGCTTTTCAATTATGTCGAGCATAAAGTGCTTCCTCGGCCTGAAAAAGCAGCATCAGGAGAACCTTTTCTCAACACAGAAAAAGATAAAGTCGTAACAGCCTGGTTAAATGATTTAGCACCAGAAGATCGAGAAAATTTACTTCAAACCTCTGCATCAATTCTGGCTGAGTCTACCCAAGCAAGCTCAATTAGTAATGTTTTCCACTATAACGAACGTAACGCCATATGGGAGACATTCCTGACTGTGCCTCAAACCAACCAAATAACGGATCAATTTCAGTTTGAATCCCTAGGTAGTTCGAAAGATGCTTTCAATTATCTCTTGGATGTTGCACAAGATAAGACGACACCCGAGGCACGCCAACAAGCCATTCTTGATGCCCTTGGAGATAACACACACAACCAAGACACTCTGATGAAAGGCATGCTTATGGGAGTATCACGGTTTTATACCGAAAATGGCGCCAATGTGATTAACCCAGGATACGGCGACTTTGCCCCACCCAAAGATGCAGAGGAAAACCAAGCACGTTTGAAGGCACTATTAAAAAGAAACCAATATAACACATCAGCTGAACGGGAAGCGGCAAGAGCTGAATACAATAAAGTGGTGGATGTTTTAACCACGGCAGTTGAATCTCCCATGTTTGAGCAATATTCAGGTAAAGCTTGGCATGGTGCCCAAGTTGATGTTGCCAATGCGGCTATCGAAAAAGGGACTGGGTTTAAATTCCCAGGCTTTATGAGCACCACCCACGATGCCAATGTCGCTCATGGTTATCTACAAAAAGGAGCCATTTTTCAAATTAATAATGCCAAGAGCCTTGGTGCTCATATTGAAGGGATTAGTGGTGCACCAGGAGAAAAAGAGGTGCTGATGTCAAATGACACCTCATTTAATGTTGAGAGAACCTATACCATCCATATGGAGAAGGGAGAAATTCCTCCTGAATTCAACACATCCCATGTTAAACGACAAATTTATATTCGCAAACATGGCGAGCCTATCAATATACGAGTGACAACGCCTGACGGCAAGGTAAGTACAGAAGGAGAAAAAGAGCTTAGCGATTTAATTGCACTGCTAAAAAAAGACCGAAAAGATTTGGATACATTAACAGTCGTCGTCTTAACACCTGAAAAAGCTAAGTCCAATAACCAACAGGAACGAGAGAACTTACTTAAAAATAGTATTGCTGCTAGAAATCAGCTAAGCGAATATAAAGCTCAGCGAAATAAGCTGAAAGAAAATTTTCAAACGATAGATAAACTAACTGAACTAGCTGATAAGCTAAAAGGCAGCAATTTAGAAAGTGCATCTACAGCAGCAAAAGCTCTAATAAGCGAAGAATTCACTGCTGATATGGCACATATGCTCTATAATCGTCATAGCTCAAAGGAATCTCAACAACTCAAGTTAATTGCCAACCATGATTATATTAATTTACTAACTGCCGCAATTAAGGATGGAAAAATCGATGCCAAACATGCTTTGGATGTATTAACTGAAAATGATAAAAAATTCTCAACAAATCAGCCCGGTTATTTATTCCAAATTGCAGAATTTGCAAAAAATGATCCAAAGTGGGCAAACTCTGTAGCTGACTTGATTACTAACATCAATGACAATCTAAAAGCGGCTGGAAATAAAGAGTCTGATATCACTGTCAGAATGGCGCTACTCGCTCAAAACAGCTATAGAGAAAACTCTACCGGCTGGCAAAAACTTCGAAACAAATTTAGTAATGTTTTCCAAGGCGGCCAGGGAGATAGAGATTTTTATAGTAAAATATTTGGCAATGGAAAAGAAAAGAACCTTACACCTGGGGCAATGGTGATTGCAAGCAAACTTCAAGCAAAAGAACTACTACCCACAGCTAAAGAAGTAAAAAATACCATATCACCCCATCGGCTAAGCGATTTTGACCGAGCAACAGATAATGCTGATAATTTCATAAAGAAAAATCATCACCTTATCACTAATGCTGAATATAGAGCAGCAAAAAGTTCGAATATATTAACGTCAAACATTAAGAGAAGCAATATTGATAAAATTATAGTTAATGAACTTAACAAAATTGATAGAAATGAAAGATCAACTAAAGTCGACAACCAAATAAGTAAATTTGAAAGAGAATTATCCAATCAAATCCGTGATATTTGGGATAAAACAATAAAAGAAAGAAAGCGAAAATTATCTTCCAGTGAAGCTGAGTTTTTAAATACCAACATGCCTCAATCATTAATAGATGAATACATCAGTAAGGCTAAAAGTCATCCTGACTTTGCAAACTTAATGAAATCACAAGCGCTTCATAATCACGAAGGCATTCAACCAGAGGAAATTAAAATAAAGCCTGGAGCTTTTGATAAATTAGAAACAGAAATTGCTAAACTTGCTAAGGACTCAATAACATCACGTGTTGAGAGCTTATCTGATAAAGTCATCAAACAAGCTAAATCAGATTATACAGACTTTAAACATAAGCAGGAGCAGCAAAGACAACAACAGCTTGAAGAACAAAAGCGTGTTCAAAGAGCTAGAGCTGCCAGCCAAACTACTTCAAGTAGAAGCTCTCGCCCTACATCACAACCAACTAGTTCATTTGGTGGCTCTTCAGCATCGAAGTATTCAAGCCCATCAACACCAAAAAGCTCAACAACGACTAGCTCGGTCACCAATACCTCTTCTAGTACATCAACACCAGCGCCCAAACCATCAAATGGCCCTAAAGACATGCTACATCCGATGAGGGCAGAGTTGATGAAGAAGTAAATAGAGAGATTGTAATGTAAACCACCACTAGCATTGCTCAACCAATGCTAGTGATTTGCACCAAATCTGCACATTTGCACCACTGGATTTGCATGTTGGCTTGCCATAATCAACAAAACTATCAAATGCAGGGTTGTTGATTATGTTCAAGCAAAAGGTTCAACCAGTGGTGCTGGTGGCTAGCCTTGCTACAGCAGGGCTAGCGTTATTATTAGAAGGTACTCTTGGCTTCGCTCTATTCATCTGCACTTTATTGATCATTTTAGTTGTCACTCGCCGTTCATTTAATGATCATAATAACAAGTTGAGCAAAACCCAATGGTGGCTCATTGGCACGGCTTGCTTGTTCACTTTATTACCAGTTTTTAGGGCATCTCCGGTGCTAAATGCACTGAGCTATTTGGGCTTAGCTATTATTGCCCTGCTTGCTTTGGCCATCGCTTACTCCGAAAAAAATCCGGTTAAGATTGCAATTGCAACCCTATTAAGTTGTCCATTTAACGTGCTAGGTTATCTGGTATCCACTTTACCAGGCTTTACCATTCAAGCTGCAGCGCCTTTTGTAACAATTAATAGTACCAAACGCCACCATTTTCGATCGGTTATATTTGGGCTGTTATGGGCAACACCTCTGTTATTGTTATTTGGTGGTTTATTGATTGCCTCTGACCCCAGATTTCAGCATTTTGCAGAGAGTCTGTTTACCTTCAATGCCGATGAAATGATTTTAACTGGTGTAGAGTTTAGCTGTTACTGGTTAATTACCTTGATTTTTTTCTATTTAACTCTAGCACCTGGGTTGGGCCAAACAAAACCTGGCAATGCAATATTACAACAAACAACTAGAGCACCAATTCATGTTGATAGCATTCAAGTGCTAACCGTATTAGCGAGTATTAATTTATTATTCCTTGCTTATATTGGTGTGCAATTAACCTACTTTTTTGGTGGTGACAAACTAGTACTTAATACTGACAACCTGAGCTACGCTACCTATGCCAAGCAAGGATTTTGGGAGCTGGTGTTTGTGGCCATGTTAGTCATTCCTGTTTTATTAGTTGTCGATGCATTACAAGCCAATCAATCCTCTAGCATTAAAAAATGGTGCCTACGATTTTCTATTTTAACAATTGTGGCCACAGCCATTATCGAATTATCTGCCTTACACCGGATGGCACTTTATTTAAAAAATTACAGTTTGACTGAGCTAAGGTTTTATTCAACTGCCTTTTTACTTTTTATTATGAGCATCTTTATTTGCTACACAATTACTGTACTCCGACAAAAAAGAGGGGCTTTTGTACTCTGGTCAAGCAGTGCTGCTTTAAGCTTTATTCTCGCCCTTAACATCATTAACCCCGATGCATTAATTGCTAAAGCCAACCTGGAAAACAAGTTCTCCAATATAAAACCTGATACCTCTTATTTATCAAGCTTAAGTGAGGATGCTTATCCGATAATTGCTGATTATATCCAGATAAACTTAACAAAAGACTGGTGTAATTTATTAGTGCAATTTAATTACCGTCTACAAGATTATCAAGATATCAGCTGGCAGCAATGGAACTGGTCAAGAGACCAGGCGCAACAAGTCGTTGCCTCTCTTACTGAAAAGCAAGGTTGTAAAATTATGACTTATTTTCAATGAGGGAAGTATTTCAGTGTTGGCAATAAATCCCAGCACTGAAATTATGCTTACTAATATACCCAATGCGAAGGGTTTTTAGGTGAGGCCATCAAGTGACGAATCCCCATGAGCCTATATTAATAGGTGATTGGGGTGATCACTTCTTATTATAGAAAAACCCCTTCATTAACCCTACTGCCGTTTCAATATCATTTTGGTTAACATCTTTATGAGTGACAAACCGAATAGTGTTGGAAGGGCTGATCAGTATACCATTGTTTTTTAAATGGCTTGCCAACTCCGCAGGGGTTGAGCGTTTTAACTCAGCAAACACCATATTAGTTTGTACTTTTGTTATATCAACTGAAAGCTCTTCTATATTTGCCAGTTTATGAGCGAGAATCAATGCATTTTCATGGTCTTCTGCCAATCGTTCTACTTGCTCATTTAACGCAACAATGCCTGCCGCGGCTAAAATACCAGCCTGGCGCATACCACCGCCAAGCACTTTTCTCCAACGACGTGCTTTATTAATCAACTCATGACTGCCACATAATAAAGAGCCCACGGGTGCTGCAAGCCCTTTTGATAAGCAAATAGATACAGAATCAAAGTGTTGGGTAATCTGTTTTACATCGATATTTTGTTTAACTACAGCATTAAATAACCGAGCACCATCCAAATGACAGGCTAGCCCTACCGATTTAGCATAGCTAGTGGCTTCTTTTATATAGTCTAGTGACTGTACCCGCCCAGAATGGGTATTTTCTAAACACAGTAATCGAGTGCGAGCAAAATGAGGATCAATGGGTTTTATAGCTGATTTAATTTCATCTAATGGTAAGCGTCCATTTTCACCTTCTAATATTGGTTGTGGTTGAATACTCCCTAATATTGCGGCACCGCCTCCTTCAAACTTGTAGGTATGCGCTTGCTGTCCTACCAAGTACTCATCTCCCCGTTCACAATGTGCCATTAATGCAAGTAAATTGGTTTGCGTACCACTGGGAGCGAAGATGGCATTCTCATACCCCAGTTTTTCAGCTGCTATTACTTGTAGCTCGTTAACTGTAGGATCATCACCATAAACATCGTCACCCACAACAGCATTTGCCATCACCTGACGCATTTTTTGTGTTGGCCGCGTCACCGTATCACTGCGAAAATCTATAGCCTGCATAAATGACCCCTTATAACCTTTTTAATCATTACTTCATATTTAATTAAGGTAAACCTTAAGGGAATGAGAGAATGGATAACAGATACAGATTGCTTACATTTAGTACATAACAGATAATCAACGCTCAGTGTTCCTTTCATAATGGTCGAATAACTGCACTCTGTAGATTCCTATGAAGCAACCAATCTATCAGCGACTTGCCGAACAACTTGCCGAGCAAATCAAAGCTGGTGTTTATCAAGCTGGGCAAAAGTTACCCTCGGTAAGGGGCCTAGCTAAACAGATGAACATAAGTATTACCAGTGTAATGGCAGCTTACAACTGGCTGGAAGCGCAAGAAATTATTGAAGCACGTTACAAGTCAGGGTTTTATGTAAAATCCCAAGTACACTTTGCCATCCCACAGGCAGAAGCCGGGTCTACATCACCAACACCAGAATCAGTTACCAGCTCTCAGCTTATTATTGACTTAGTGGCCAGTGCTGCCGATAGCAAATACCACCAATTTAGTGTAGCTAATCCAGCAAGTGACCTACCAGCCAATGAACCATTAAGAAAAAGCTTTGCCAAACTGGTTCGTCAACGTTATTCCGTTATGCAGCGTAATACTGAGTTGCAAGGCACAATCAAACTACGTCAACAACTTACTCGTATTTTGGCTGATGCAGGGATTATGACAAGCCCAGATAATATCGTTATTACCACTGGCTGCCAAAGTGCCATGATGTTGTGTTTAAGAGCGCTAGCTAAGCCTGGGGATATTATTGCAATTAGCTCACCCGCTTACTACCGCATTTTACAGTTACTGGAAGCGCTGGAACTAAAAGTACTTGAAATTCCAAGTCATGCAGAAACAGGTATCGACTTAAATGTGCTAAAAAGCATATTAAGTCAATGGCCAGTAAAAGCTTTAATTACCTGCCCCAATTTTGCTAACCCTTTAGGCGACAGTATGCCTATAAAACACCAACAACAGTTATTGGAAATTACTGCTAAATATAATACAACTATTATTGAAGACGATGTTTTTGGCGAATTAGGCTACCAAAAAGAGCGCCCCAAAGCGTTAAAAGCTTTGGATAAAAATGGACAGGTGTTGTACTGCTCATCTGCCTCTAAGTCGATTTCCCCCCAATTAAAAACAGGCTGGTTAGTAGTAGACAAGCACAAGCAAACTATTCTTTATCAACAATTATTGATGGGGCTAACACCACCCATAATCAACCAACTGTCCCTCGCCGATTATTTGACTTATGGTAACTACTACCAGCACTTAACTCAGGCACGACAACGCTATCAACAACGTTATTATCAAGCACTGACTATTCTTCAAGAGCACTTTCCGAAAGATATTCGCCTTTCTAGTGCCAAAGGTGGCTTTGTATTATGGGTAGAGCTAACCAAGCCATTCGATACCACACAACTTTATTTTGCAGCAAAAGAAAAGGACATTTTGGTTGCCCCAGGGGAATTGTTTTCAGTTAATCCTGAAAAGTATAAGCATTGTTTCAGGATTAATTTTTCCCAGCCTTGGGATCAGTCACGTATTGACGCAATTAAAACACTAGGCAGTATTATTAAGCAACAATATGCCAGCCACTGTTAATTTAGCATACCACTTTAAAAAAAGCAGTTTGGTTTATTTATTAAAAGGATAGAAATCAACTGATACTAACCCAGCTTTGTCACTTCCCTTTGGGTATGAGACTTGCAAAATAACCTGTTTATCATTAGAACCTGACAACAAATATTGCCGACCAATTTGCGTGGCTATATTGGTGTGTATTGAGGCAATAACCAATTCCTCGCCCTTTGATACATGCGCAGGCCTAGTACCTATTCCTTCAAATCTTATTTCACCAAGAAAGTTTTTAGACAAGTCAATAAACGTTTGAAGCTCTTTATCTTGAAGGAGTGAATTTTTTTGAGAAAATACACTCCTCAACCTTGACAGATTATTTTGATTAACTGCTTTTACTAATATTTCTGCATTTTCCGTACGTTTAACATCCAATTTTTTCTGATCAGTTAGTGTATTAGAAAAAGTTGCCATACTAATCAATAATAGAGATACTAAAGAGTAAAACCTGATAAGCACTTTTGATTTCAATTTTATTTCCTCAGCAATTTATACATATTACGAGTATTTTTTATAATTACCATTATTATTGACAATAACCGTTGCAAACTATTCATCTAGTACTATCTAATACTATTCACTCATCTGATACTATTCGCTCATCTAACACTATTAGCTTTCGCTAAAAATATACCTGTCGCGGGTCATTTCACCTTATCATCTACTTATTAAAAACTTATATAGCTATATATACGTATATACTAAACCTATCAAGATCGCTTTGTACCTATAACTAGATACAGAAGTTTTCTGGTACTACTAGTGTGTTTGAATAAAATTTTATTGCAAATAGCGGCACATGTGCCACTATTTGCAATCTGCGTTTTTACTACCCCTTGATAAAAGAATAACTAGAATTATCATTTTTTATTTTCAATAACTAAACAACCACCTACTAAAGTAGGTGGGTTAGTAATATGGACTGAAAGTCCGGATACGGGTCGAAGACCCGTTTTTTTTATCAGTCTTCAGTCCTAAAATTATCATCAATCCTCGGCTCAAAGTGATGTTCTAAATATTCTTTTATCATTTCTTCTGTTACATCTCCTGAAGTCACACAAAAATAACCTCTAGCCCAAAAATGTCGACCCCAGTATCTTTTCCTTAAATCAGGATAGCTTTCAAACAGTTTTGCCGACGTTCGACCTTTTACTCTTCGCATTATTTCGCTAGGAGCCATATTGGGTGGCGCTGAAACTAGCAGATGTACATGATCCTTACTAATGACACCCTTTAATATATCAATTTCAAAAGTATGGCATGTCTGTCGTATTAACTCTCGAGCCTTTAAACCAACATCACCTTTTAGCACTTGATAACGATATTTCGTTACAAATACAAAATGATACTGAATTTTGAAAACTGTATGGCTACCATATCTATAGTCCATCGCAATACCCCTACAGCATTATATAAGTAGACTCAGAGTATCATAGCTAAAGCTGACCGGCTAAAAGCCGGTGGTTTTAACCTTTCAGGTGACTAATAAACGTTAATTGATGTGCCTCTACTGGTAATGGAAACTCAAACCGATTTTGCTGCTCTACAATGATTTGATCTGACAAACCATTAGCACGTTTTTGATTTTGCTTAATGCATATATCCATAGGATTTACCATCATCACTAATTGCATAAAGCCATCATAATTTCGAATCATCGTGAATAGCTGATCTCTAAAATCACGTCTGATATTAGTAGCATCCCACACCACAGACTGCCTATTCCTTAAACAGTCTTTTAGCCGTTGCTTCGCAATAGTCACTACTTGTTTATTCTGGCGTTGATCTGCCTGATTGCCGGTTAGCTCTTGTCGTATGCTATCCAAACTAATTACAGGCAAATCAGCATGATGGCGCTCAATCCAAGTGGATTTACCACTACCACTCAACCCACAAGCCACTATGACTTGAGGAGTCGCCTTATTCCGATAATGGTAAGTTTTGCCAAGTGCATCTGCTGGGTCATGAATTACTCCTTGCTCTCGAAGATAAACAGCCTCTGACTTTATTAATGCCTGAGTCACTTTGGGTAAGCAACTAATATCTTGCTCAATGACTTTTAACCAATCTTGATGAGGCGGTTGCTGCCAAAGGTTATACTGTCGGGACTGCATTTTAAACAGCTCCAGCAATTCCAATTGCCACTGTTTGTCTTCACACTCTCTACCTTGCATATCAGCTAGTGCTAGAAAATAAATTAATTCCAAATCCACTTTTCTTGCCAGCTGCAAATAGTCAGCAATTGGCTTATCTTTTATCACTAGCCATTTTGGTACCTGATGTTCCCCAACCAAATGCAAAACAGTCAACCAAACTGTTTTTGGCAGTTCAAAAGGTAACAAGCGGAATAACAAGTAGTCTCGCCCTATAGTTTCATGCTTTGGAGACACCCATCGCAAATGACCTCGTACCTGGCGCTGCACAGTAGTGACTGGTTTAGCTACATCATGCAATAAAGCCCCTAAGATTAAGCTGGCTCGTCGCCAGCCTGTAATATGCACGGCCTCGTTATCTAACAACCGGTAAAGTGCTGTTAACACCATGTCCGTATGAATAGCTACATCCCCTTCTGCATGCCACTGTGGCTCTTGTTGAGTCTGTTGAAACTCTTTTAATAAAGGAAAGTGCGCACCCAATACTGACAGGCATTCGGCAAAAGATGGTTTTGCATTATGAGTTAAACCTTCTAACCAGTACTTCACTTGACTTATTACTTTACCATTAGTTTTCACTCTATTTTTATTCATCATTATGCCCTTCACTACCGTCCATCACCTTATTGGGCGCTAATTTATTGGGTAGAATGGGTTTATGCATCCAATGTTCATCGCTGGTAACATGGCCAGCCCGCACCCATTTGGCAACAGCCTGGCTAAATTCATCATAATGAAATGACGCAGCCAACCTGACGACATAACCTTCTGATTGATGAGTGTTAATTTTCAGATCTCTAACCAGTTTTTCATTCCATTCACCTTGATACAACACATTTGGTGTGGCTAGTCCCCACTGGTTAGCTTGCTTCAATGTTTGCTGCCAATTAAGACAACGATTATTTTTATCCCAAATTGAAAATAGATAAAAATAGCTGATTAAGTTGTCATAAATAATGGAATGCTGAGCATAAATATTTTCCCCACACAGCCGCCAACCTTCAGGAATAAGATGACATATATCACCATGTAAACGTTTTACCCAATTGCGAGAAGGATGATGCCGGCTATCCACTGAACGCGCATGAATATTTTCCCGATACATGGTGGTATTTTCGCCATCCAGTTTTTCGGTAATCACTACGTCTTTACCCACAAAATTGTCACAATGGTCCATGGCAATATCATCATCCGAATAACCAGGTGACCAAGGCAAATGCAAGGTGCGGGGGTATTTACAATAGTTCATGTAATAAACCTCACAAACCAACTACTAGGTGATTGGAAAGTAGATCACGTAGAGTCTATGCAATCAGTAAGTAGCAGTTGATTAATTAAAAAAATAGAAACCACTCTGTCGATCATACCGACAGAAACTCCGTATGGTGTGTGATAGTTTGAGGTATTACATGGCTCTTCTGAGTGCTACTCAGCCTTTATTTTGGTGTTCTAAACTGAAAGGCGGGATTTAACCATAGTTAATGGCAAGTTACAACTTAGGTTAGAGCAAACGATAAACCCTAACCTGTTTGCAACCCTTCTCACAAGCAAATGCCATATGGTTTTTTCCAACCTGCCCAACGTAATGAACATGAAAGCTATGATTTTCATATTGGTATGGAGAAATTAGTTTAATACCTTTAAAATTAAGTGACATTCCTTTACCAATGGCTTTGGTTAACGCTTCTTTTTTAGTCCAGGTTTTATAAAAAAAGTCTTCACTTAACCTTTGCTCTTGCCAAGCAATATACTCATTAGGATGCATGAAATATTCGGCCACCCCCTGTCGGTCATTCATCGCTTTTGGCATTTCAATATCAATACCACAAGCAGCTTGATGACAAACCACTACAGCAACAGCACTATCAGTATGAGACAAATTAAATTGACAGTCAGGCTGATCAATAAGGAATGGTTTACCATATTCATCACTAAAAAAGCTCAATGTATCTGGTTGACTTTCAGTAAACTTAGCCAGGGCTATTCTTTTAAAGTAGTGTGACAATCTAAATTTTAATCTTAATTGTTCAGTTACAAAACGTTGTCCACGCTGTTGCTCTTCTGCACTTAACATACTGACATCAAGATAGGGCTTTACATTATCAAATTCTGCATAAAAAATATTAACGTTGTTATTTGTTAATTGGTCAGCCTTTAAAAAACTAGAAAAATCTAAAGTAGTGTGTTCAATATTCATAAAAAAAATACTTAAAAAATTTTATTCCAAATCAAATTCCTTCTCTACCGTGGAAAGCAGTCGCAAAAGCTGGGAAATAGGGAGTGATAGGATGTTCTGGAACGGCTGTCGGGAACAGCCAAGGCTCTAAAAGCCAGGGTTGGCCTTGTAGAGCGGTGGAAAAATACCCTATTAATTCATATTTATTTTCCAGAACCCTTTCGCAACACCCTTGTGGGGGAGAAGGTTAGGATGAGGGGACCTAAAAAACTAATACCATCCACCTGTAAAAGTGAATACACTTGCTTTGGTAATGTTGAGTGAGATAAAACCACTACAGTTATTGAGCAATTTTTAGGTATTGCTTAATAACATTAGTAAACCCTTGGTCAATAGACTCAACAATCAACGCATGGCCAATAGATACTTCTTTAATGTTGGGAATTGTTAAAAAAGCAGCCAAGTTTTGTAGATCTAAATCATGGCCCGCATTAACCTCTAACCCGATAGATGTCGCATAGTCAGCAGCTTGTTTATACTGTTCTAATACTGATGCATAGTTACCTGACTGAAATGCCCTGGCATAGCCTTCTGTATACAACTCTATCCGATCTGCTCCAACCTGCTTTGCAAGCTCAATTTGCTCGATAACAGGGTCCATAAACAAACTGACCCGAATCCCAGCCGCCTTAAGTTGTTCTACAATCGGAACAACCTGTTTACTTTGAGTAGTTAACTCCCAGCCATGATCTGACGTTAATTGATCTGGCTGGTCAGGGACTAAAGTACACTGATCAGGTTTATTTTTCAGCACAACCTCTAAAAAATCTGCAACTGGGTTACCTTCTATATTAAGCTCTTTACCTGGGAATTCCTCTACAACAGCCTTAAGAGAAGCCACATCTTGATAAGTAGCATGACGCTGATCAGGGCGAGGGTGAATCGTTACCCCCCCTGCGCCAGCCAGAAGACACTCTCGCGCATAATGTTCAACTTGTGGGTAGTTACGCCCTCTTGAATTTCTTAACAGAGCAATCTTATTTAAATTAACACTCAACACTGTTGCCATTAGACTATCCCCCAAAGCCATACACTTAGAAGCGCTCAAAAACAAACTTGAAATTTTAACCTGTCTTATTGCAAAAACCAGCACAAGACGACTATGACTATATTTTGCACCGTACCAGATGGCTACATTAGTTAAAAACCCAGCTATTCATCAGATGGTGTTGAATAAGTAACACCATAAGCAAAGTATAAGCTGATTAAAATTCATTCATCTGTAATTACATGTTCAAGCAGCTGAGTCCGGATATTATCATCAATTAGTACTGAGCGCTTGGCTTGATAGTCGTACTGCACTAAAGTTGTATTCCCCTGTGCGACTCGTTGCTGGCGCTGATAAGCCCGCTGAGTCACGACAAAAGAAGAGTTGCCTACTTTAGCTACTCCAGTATGAATTTCAACCGGCTCTCCATAGCAAATTTCGGCTAAAAATTGCACATCAAAACCTGCTAGTATTAAGCGCCACTGAGCGGGATTCAAATCAGGAGTAAAAAACTTAAAAAGTGGCTCTCTCGTCTTTTCAAACCACATAGGTACCACAGTATTATTAATGTGTCCAAGCGCATCGGTTTCATAAAAACCTGGTGTTATAATTTGTGTAAACATAGAATGACAACCTTTGGTACATACAACCTTTCTTAAATGGTTTTATAATACAAGCAGGCCGTCCTGATCAACTACATACACACTGGCTCCCTAATGATGGTGTGCGATGTTCCTTGTTGAATTACTTGTTGTGTTGCTTATAATAATCCATTGCTTCATTAATCCATTGCTCTATCAACTTAGTATTTCTGATTTTTAATATCTCTTGGTTAATCTTTGGCATTAACGATACATAAGGCGATTTTTTTGAAATTGTTATATAGAACTTTTCATTAACCACATTTTTTTTAAGCTTGATAATTTTTTCATGGTAACCATGTTTATGAATTTCTATTAAACCTGGATATAAACCACATAAGAAATAATCTACTCTTCCATGTTCCAATTTCCTAAAATGATTGATATATTTATGCTCACGATCAATAGAAAGCTTTTCTTTTATATACTGATCAAATTCTTCACCATAACTTTCTCCTAAATGTGTGGTACCATGCTTTCCTATTAAGTCATTCCATTTATCATACTTAAATTGCTTATCATACCATACAAATAAAGCGACGGGATCTTCCATAAACCATTCGCTATATAATAAATAGCTTTGCCGCTCATCATTTAAGTAAGCAGCTGCAATAATATCTATATTTCCGTTCATAGCATTCTTATGCACCCTTTTCCAGGGCCCTACAGATATAGCTTCATACACTACTCCTATTTTTTTTAAAACATAATCCACTACTTTAAAGGCAACACCAACCATTTTATCATCCTGTAACCACATGATAGGAGGGTAGGATGGATGAGCAGACACTTTAACAACATCATTTGCTGCAGCAAGTGCAAAATGATGACAGCCAACTAAGCAGTAAATAATACAAACGGTACGATAAAGCAGAAGACTTTTTAGTCGATTTTTTAAATATTTTTTACCCACTATAAAGCCAGATATCAGCATTCAACAAAATGGAAAGCACAGTTAACAGATATCAAGTATTATAGTTAATATCTAAAAAAATAACGAAACGTATTTTTAAGATCTATTTATACTAACAAGCACAGCACTCAAACCAATAGTATTCATATTAGAGATAAAATTGTCTATTATGCTGCTTCGGCATGAAGAATTGACGTAGCTTGGAAGAAGTGTTTTAGTAAGCGTGGTTTCTTGGAGCCATTTTCATAATATTTCTGCCATAACTGTGCCAAATTAAGCTTAGTTGCTTGCTCTGGCAGTACTAGGCCTTCGAAACAATAAATACTCCAGGCTATTGCGCTGGCGTAACGAATGTTTACAACTAACTCCTGATGAGGAGCTTCAAGAAAGGATCGCTGCGATGCCATCCCTCTGATGGTACTGGCTTGTTCAGGCAAAAAAGCTAAACATTGATCCCATACAGCCTGATGAATTGTTGGTGAAATTTGAAAGACTCCTAACTGCCCTTCGACACACTTTTGCTTACCTGCACGCAAGTCCTCTGTCTTGGCTGTGCCTAACAATAGCTGACATGCCACGTTGGAAGTTTCACCTAGTTTTTCTAGGGCTTCACTGATAACAGCTGTCAGTAGATTATCGGTGAACCACATTTTCAACACCTCTACTGAATTAGACCGTAAGTTTTTTACTTATTGTTCATAATTATTTATATCGACCAATCCCTCTGCTTGTTTATATTTAAATGCCGAAAACTCAAGTATTCAGTTATACTCATTTCTAACATAACAACTTTACCTTATGCACTATTATTATCATTTACTCTTATAGGTAATAGGAACGACCTATGCTGACAAAAAAGCTAAGTCAAGGATGGCTTGCAATAAGTATGCATTTACTTGCTGCTATTTTGTTACTGACTGCATGTTCTGACGAGTCTCAGCCCAAAGCTACCCAAGCTCCACCCACTGTAAAAACAATTGTTATCGAGCCACAAGCAATTCATCCCAGCGTAGAAGTCGTGGGCCGAACCGAACCTACTGAAGATGTAAAAATTCGCTCTAGAGTATCTGGAAACTTGCTGGCTCGACATTTTCAAGAGGGACAAGAAGTACAAAAGGGTGATCTATTATTTGAAATTGACTCAGGCCCTTATCAATCAGAAGTTAACCGTTTAAAAGCTGAAATGGCCAGTACCATAGCAGCAAAAGAAGTTGCAGAACTTAATTATCAACGAGGAAAACAATTAGTCACTAAAGGCACCATCAGTAAATCACAAATGGATGATCTGACCAGTAAAAAGTTACAAGCTGAGGCAGCAGTGACTGCCAGCGAAGCTGCTCTTAAAACATCAGAATTAAACCTTAGTTATACAAAAATAACAGCACCTGTCAGTGGTCGTATTGGGCAGTCAGAAAAAAGTATCGGTGACTTAATTAGTCCGTCTCAAGATACATTGGCAAATGTAGTCACATTAGACCCAATGTATGTTCATTTTCAAGCAAATGAAAAAGATGTACTTAATTTCAAACAGGAAACAAAAAAATTACCACAAGATAACAAAGAACAGTTAGTTAGTGTGCAACTTAAGCTGGCTAATAAAACAATCTATGATCAAACCGGTAAAATAGACTTTTTGGATAATCGTATTGATGAATCAACTGGCACACTGAAAGTAAGAGCCGTATTTCCTAACCCAGACAAACTACTTATTCCTGGGCAATTTGTAACCATTATTTTGAAGCGTACTAAAGCCAGACAGGCAATATTGGTTCCCCAAGTTGCCGTACAAGAAGACCAAGCAGGTAAATTTGTCATTGTAATTAATGACCAACAACAGGCTGTTACACAACGAATAACTATTGGTGCAAAGCTAGGTGATAGTTGGGAGGCAAAAGAAGGCTTAACAGCGGGTCAGCACATTGTAATTGATGGGCTACAAAAAATAAAAATAGGACAACCAGTTAAAGCTACTCTCGCTGAAAGTACCACTACTCAATCCAGCTAATCAATAAGAGCCAAATAATGTTTAGCCAATTCTTTATCAGCCGTCCTAAGTTTGCATTTGTTATTTCTATCGTTATCACTTTGGCAGGTTTGCTTTCCATTCCTCTACTACCTGTTGCTCAATATCCAGAAATAACGCCACCAGTAATTGAAGTATCCGCGTCATATCCTGGTTCAAGCGCTAATATTGTGAAAGAAACTATTGCTAACCCTATTGAAGCTGAAGTTAATGGGGTTGAAGATATGATTTATATGTCGTCTAAAAGTGCTAATGACGGCAGCTATAAATTAGCTGTTACTTTTGCAGTCGGCACTGACTCAGACCTGGCTCAAATCAATGTACAAAATCGAGTAGCATTAGCTAACCCTAAACTCCCAGAAGAAGCAATAAGACAAGGTATTTCGGTAAAGAAAAAGTCTAGTAATATGCTACTGGTGGTTAACCTTACCTCGCCGAAAAAAAGTTACGATGCATTATTTTTATCCAATTATGCCAGTATCAATATCCGAGATACACTGGCTAGAATTCCTGGCGTTAGTGATGCACAAATTTTAGGTGGCACTGACTATGGTATGAGAATTTGGCTAAATCCCGATCGAATGGCAAGTTTGGGGATCACGACATTAGATGTTGCTAATGCCTTAAAAGAACAAAACCTTCAGGTACCCGCTGGACAGTTGGGTGCAGCCCCAACTCCTCCTGATCAACAATTTCAATACACTTTGCAAACTAAAGGACGGTTGAATGAGCCCGCTGATTTTGAAAAGGTAGTCCTCAAAGCCACTTCAGATGGCTCAATTGTTTATTTAAGAGATGTTGCCAAAATAGAGCTAGGGGCAGCCAACTACAGCTGGTTTGGAAACTTGAATAACCAACCCAGTGTTATTATGGCTGTATACCAGTCTCCTGATGCCAATGCGCTAGCCATTGCTGAAGCCATTTATAAAAAAATGGAATTGTTAGAAAAGCAATTTCCAGAAGATGTACAATATGAAATACTTTATGACTCTACTCGCTTTATTGAAGAATCAATTGCTGAAGTTGTTGAAACCCTTTTCGTTGCAATTGCTTTAGTTATATTAGTTGTATTTATTTTTCTTCAAGACTGGCGTTCAACGCTTATACCTGCTATCGCCATTCCTGTGTCATTAATTGGTACTTTTGCTGTATTACTTGGATTAGGCTTTTCAATTAACACTATATCGTTATTTGCAGTTATTTTAGCCATTGGAATAGTAGTAGATGACGCCATTGTGGTAATAGAAAATGTTCAGCGTTTAATGGCTGAAGGTCACGACCCCGTCAGTGCTACCCGTCAATCAATGACTGAAGTTTCTGGGCCTATTGTTGCCACGACCTTAGTATTACTCGCTGTATTTGTACCTGTCGGACTAATGCCTGGTATTACCGGCAAATTATATCAGCAATTTGCTGTTACAATTTCTATTGCTGTATTAATTTCCTCTATCAATGCACTCACATTAAGTCCTGCGTTATGTGCTAGCTTGCTAAGAAAAGAGCAATCTACCCCTATCTATCCATTGCGAGTCTTCAATAAATACTTTGACTGGCTTACTCATCATTACTCCAATTGGGTAAGCCTGTTAGTAAAACGACTAGGCTTGGTCAGCTGCTTATTCCTAATACTAATTGGCTTCATCTGGCTATTTGCAAAACAGTTACCTTCTGGTTTTATACCAACCGAAGACACTGGCTACTTCATGGTTGATATACAACTACCTGATGGCGCTTCATTAAACCGCACCAGTAAAGTAACAAACAAAGTGAGTCACCTAATTAAAAAAGAACTTGGGGTTGCTGATGTAATGACTGTCACAGGCTACAGTTTACTAAATGGCGCAGTTTCTTCCAATGCAGCTTTAGGTATTGTTGTATTAGCCCCCTGGGATAAAAGGGGTAAGCCTGAATTGTTCCAGCAACATATCCTACAACAAGTACAAGCTAAATTAAGCCAATTAACAGAAGCAAAAGTGATGGCATTTAGCACCCCTGCCATACCTGGTTTAGGTACTACCGGCGGGTTTGAGTTTGTACTCACTGATCAAATGGGTAGAACTAGCGAAGAAATAGCAGGCGTTATGCGGGCTCTAATTCTACAAGCAAACCAGGCTGCAGATATTGGTGTTGCCTATAGTACTTTCCGTGCCAATGTACCACAGATTTATCTGAATGTTGATCGACTTAAAGCAAAAAACCTAGGGATACCATTAAGTGATATTTTTTCGACTTTACAAACCCAGTTGGGATCTTATTATGTCAATGATTTTAATAAGTTTGGCCAAACCTATCGGGTAATGTTACAAGCAGAGGCCGACTACCGTGATGACGAAAAAGATATCAACCGTTTTTATGTGAGAAGCAAAGAAGGCAAGATGGTACCATTAGGTACACTTATCAATACCAACACTCTAGTGGGACCAGATATTGCCACCCGATATAACCTGTTTAATTCAATCAGCATCAATGGACAACCTGCTAATGGGGCCAGCTCCGGTGATGCCATTGCAGCCATGGAAACAGTAGCTAAAAAAATACTACCTGCAGGGTATAGTTTTGAATGGACAGGCATGACCTATCAGGAGTTAGCTGCCGGTAATCTGGCTCCTATATTATTTAGCCTGGCATTAGTATTTGTTTATCTGTTTCTTGTTGCACAATATGAAAGCTGGTCAATTCCCTGGGCTGTGATTCTTGCAGTACCTATCGCAATACTGGGAGCATTTGTTTATGTATGGCTAATGAGCGCTGATATTAACTTATATACTCAAATTGGCCTAGTTTTATTAATTGGCCTGGCTACAAAAAATGCTATTTTAATTATAGAATTTGCTAAAGTTCAACATGAAGAACATCAGCTCAGCATCACAGCAGCTGCAATGCAAGCTGCTAAGTTACGATTTAGGGCAGTATTAATGACTGCTTTTTCGTTTATCCTAGGTGTATTGCCATTAATCATCGCTACTGGAGCAGGTGCAGCCAGCCGCCGATCAATTGGTTATAGTGTGTTTGGAGGAATGTTAGCAGCCGGCATTGTTGGAACTTTACTTGTACCTGTGTTTTATGTCATTGTGCAATCATTAAGAGAGCGGGTTAAAAAAACAAAAAATCAGTCCCCCCCTGATACTTCGTTAGATATCGAAGATCCTAAGCCTACTGGTTAAGTGGTTTTTCTGTTAGCTAGTATCAACTAACAGATGACTGTTTGTTTGTATACCTTTTCTGAGTAGTTAAAGCAAAAGTTCCATATCACAATAATAAATTTTCTACCAATCAGGTTTTGTTAGCTATTCTATTATAAAAACAAAATATCAAATAAACGAAAAATTCTGTTGAAGGCTACTTACATTAGCCGATAAACAGTTATTTCATATCACAAGTAGTATATTACATGAGTATACAATACATATTAATCATTATATCTTTATTGGCCAGCTTCAACTTATGGGCAAAAGAACTCAAACTCTGTGGTGTCGAATGGCCCCCTTTCACTTATGGTGAAAATAATCGGCTGGTCAAAGGTATATCTATTGACGTTTATAAAGAAGCATTTCCGCGCATGGAGATGAAATTTACCGCAGACCAACTACCTTGGGCTCGCTGCTTAAAAGACGTTGAAGATGGTTATTATGATGCTGTCATCGATAACGCAAACCTTCCTCCCTATATTGTGGCAGATACCCCCACTAGTGTTTATCCACTAGGCATTTATGTCCGTAACGATTTTCCCCAGGATAAATTTTCCTGGGATAGCATCACTGGAAAGTCTGTTGCAATGGTCACTGCCTACGACTACACCAAAAAGATTGCTGCATTCACTGGCTGGAAAAGAGTTGACTTTGCTAGTGATGAAAAGGTACTACAGGCTTTGCAGTTAAAACGCTATAATTATGCCTTGATTGATGTATTCAGTGCCCCAATACTATCCAAAAAAGTAGGAATAGAAATTAAGCTTTTAAAGCCTGTTGTTGATTCAACTAATCTTTATCTTGCATTTTCCCCAAAAAATTCTCATTTGGTTAAACAGTTTGATGAAGCTATAAAAGTTATGATAAAAGAAGGAATAATGGATATAATTTATCGAAAGTATATTTCAATGAGTTACTCTGAAGTATTAAAACTTAGTCAAGAAGCACAATAAATAAAACTTAGTTATTTTGTACTTTTTTAAGTTGAACAGGCAGTTCCATTAACATTGCTTTTCTTAAAGAGGCTTGAGGTTTCATAAAGTAAAAACCCTGAGCTTGCTCACAACCCATGTGAATCAGTGTTTCAGCATGCTCTAGCTGTTCAACCCCCTCCGCCACTACTTCAAGTTTTAATTCTTTAGCAATAGATATAATGGTTGAAACTATCGCTTTGTCATCAGGGTCAATTAACATATCCCGGGTAAAGCTCTGATCTATTTTTAATTTTGAGGCAGGTAGTCGTTTCAAATAAGAAAGAGAAGAGTAACCAGTACCAAAATCATCTAAGGCCAGTTTTACTCCCAACTCACGAATCTTATGCAACATTTCAATTGCACTAGTGGAGTCATCAATAGTTAAATCCTCAGTTACCTCTAATACTAATAAGTGGGGTGGCAAACCAGTTATAGTTAATACTTTTTTCAAGTGTTCTAAAAATCCTTCACTACCAAACTGAACAGGGCTAACATTTACCGCTATCGAAATTTGTCGTTGATTATTTCCTGCTTTTAACTGGGTCATCATTTCCCGACATGCTGTTTCTATTGCCCATCCCCCCACCGGTATAATCAAACCTGTTTCACTCAGCTGAGTAATAAATCCACTGGGGGAGACCATCACACCACCTTTATTCCAACGGATCAAAGCTTCAACACTAACCACCTGATTGGTCTGCATATCAATTATAGGTTGATAAAAAAGGACAAACTCCTGATTATGGGTAGCCTCTCGTAAAGCAACAAACAAATTTAATCGTTTAGAAGATATAGCATCAAGGTCATTGGTATACATTGTAAAATGGTTTCGACCTGCTTCTTTTGATTTATACATTGACAAGTCAGCTCGACGCAATAATTCATCAACATCCTCACCATCGATTGGAGACAAAGCTCCTCCCATACTAGCGGTAACAGATAGCTTATTATTTTCTATATAAAATGGGTCTGCTAATGAATTACATAATTTATTAGCAACAACAGCTAATGACTTTCTTGCCACAGACTCAGCAAGGCCTAGATTATTTAGCAAAATAATAAATTCATCTCCTCCTAAGCGCCCGACAGAATCTTCTTCTCTAACCACATCCTTCAAACGCTGGCTAACTTCTATTAATAATTGATCCCCAATATTATGCCCTAAAGAGTCATTGATATCTTTAAAATAATCCAAATCCACAAACAGTACACCACTATAGTCAGCATGGCGTTTATTATGCAATAAAGCCTGATGAATGCGGTCTCGAATAAGCGCTCGATTAGGTAGCCCAGTCAAGCTATCATACCAAGCCATTCGGTTAATTTTGGCTTCTTGAATTTTACGTTCACTAATATCACGCCCAAGCACTAATAAGTGTGGTTGATCATGATACTCTATCACGGAGCTTACTATTTCTACAGGAATAAAGTGCCCCCCTTTTGCAGAAAGCCTCAACTCCTTTGCTTCAATAATTTCATCGTCAGTTTTCCCTTCATTATTAAATATGGGAATCTCTTTAAAACTACTAGGAAACAGCTTTTCAATAGGTTGTTCAATTAAGTCTTTCTCTTGATACCCCAAAGCTTGCCACGCCCTCCGATTACAAGCACTCACTATTTGTTTCTTAATGTTAAGAACTAAAATAATATCACTAGATCCATCAAACACGCTCTTTAGCTGATTCTTTTGTTTTTGCACATCATCAAATAGCTTTTGCATTTTTTCAAACGAATGACTTAAACGAGTACGCATGGCTTCAATTATTGTCACTAAGTCATCTAATTCATCTGTTTTTTTTCGTTTTTTAGTATCTATCTTAGGGGGGAGCTCATCTGATGTGGGATCCCATTTAGCTAGAAAGTTGGAAACAATACCCAATCGATAAGTAACTACCGTAAAAATAATAAAAAGAATTACCCCAGAGACAAGAAAAGTTTTAACTGCTTGAGAAGCAAGAATAACGAATACTTTATCCAATAGTCGGCTATATATGTTGTCTAATGTAGCCCACACGACTAATACACCAATTTGTCTTTCTCCTTGAGGGCTATCATAAACTAAAGGCCATTCCTTTTTTATCAAATATTTCCCTGCTTTCTCTCCTACATGATGGAATAAATTACCTTTATCATCCAAGAGTTCGGTATGAACAAAGTCAGGTAGGCTATTTACACCTTCTAGCTGGGAAATCACTATATCTTTGTTTAATAGCCAAATATTAGAAATTAAGCTAGGAATATGGCTTTGCTCTACTTCTGCAAATCGTTCATCTAACAGTCCTCTATCTACTCGATAATCAAGATAAAGCTGGGTGATAGTAAGAAATAAAGTGATAATAGAGCTTGCAAGAATTATTAAAAAAAGCAGCTTTCTACCTAACCCTGTAGAACGAATCTTAAGAAAAGTAGGAATATCCATGACTTTCGTTAGTTCAAACACTTCTGCTCAGACAAATAAATTTTATATGCTTCTTAGAGTCTATATCAGCTATCGAGAAAAGAGATTATAGTTAACCTTCAAAACTATTGTAATTATAATTTTTCATTATTAGCAATTACTATTTTGTGAAGATATTCTCTATCAATTAATAAAACAACAAGTCCAGTTTCATATAAAAACTTATAATCATCAAATAAAACCATCCTACTTTAGGGCAAGGAGTGAAGATAACAAAACCTAAAAATTATTTGTGAAGGGTATAGAAGCACAACATACAACCTGATGAGCTAGTATTAACCTAGATAACATCTATGAGTCATTATACTCCCAAATTAGATTGACTTATGATTATGTATTCATACAACCAAAATATAGCAATTAAAAATCTGTTGCTGATTGTTATATCTATTAGCATACTCATTTCATTAAGCTTAAATACTTTAGGAGAACCATTGACTGTTGCCACCAGTGTTGATCCCCCATTAGTTATTTATCAAGAAGATCCAAATAAACAGCATACTGGATCAACAGTAGAACTTATACGTGAAGTCGCACGCCGCTTAAATCGTGAAATAAAATTTGAGTTTTACCCATGGAAACGAGCACTACAAGTAGTAGAAGCTGGTGATGTTGAAGCCATTTGTTGTGCAGGAATAAATAATGAACGGTTAAAATTTCTATATTTTCCAAAACTCCATTTAACCTCTGAAGAAAATGTTTTATTTGTCAAAAAAGGAAATCGCTTCCAGATTGATAGCAGTTACTCAAATGCTGATAAAATCAATTTAGGCGTCATGCGTGGGTATGTGTACGGCCCAATGCAAAAAGTTATTAATGAGCAACGATTTATGAGCGTAACTACAGTGGATAAATATGAACAAGCTCTACATATGCTGCTTAAATCACGGTTCGATATTTTCGTGGGAGATCGACTTGTAGTGGCTTATAACGCGAAGCTTATTGGGGTACGAGACCAAGTAGAAATAATTAAAACAAATCAAAAAGTATTTTTAGTCACCAGCTGGCCTGTCCATCTTGCTTTTTCAAAAAAACGTCTAAAAGACCCCTCTTATGTAAATAAAGTAACGCAAGTTATCACTGATATAAAACAAGATGGAACTTATGACCGTATTATTAAAAAGTATTCTGAATAATTATACAGTCTCCACTCTGTTTGTTATGACTCAACAACCTCAATTCTAGTTACTCCAAAATCTTCAAGGATTGAATACAAAGCAGGTAATACTATCAAAACTAACACTGTTGAGGTAATAAGACCAAAGGTAATGCTTGCAACTAGTGGTATTAAAATTTTTGCTTGAAAGCTAGTTTCAAATAGTAACGGTAACATCCCCATCACGGTTGTTAAAGAAGTAAGAAAAATTGCTCTGAATCGATCCCGTGTTGCCTGGCTTGCTGCATCATGAACACTCATCCCTTCCCTCACTCGTAGTTTGACAAATTCTACTAGTAAAATGGAATTATTGATAACAATACCTGCTAAAGAAACAAATCCCATTACACTTGGCATGGTCAGATCGAGTCCTAAAAAATAATGCCCCCAAATAACGCCGATTAGTGAAAGTGGAATCGCCACTAGTACAATAATCGGCTCAATATAATTCCTAAATTGTAAACTTAATAAAAAGAAAATACCTACAATTCCTAATAAAAAAGCTTTAGCAAAAGAATCACCTGTCGTTTTATTATTTTTACTTTCACCCTCAACAAGCAGTTTAACTTCAGGATACTGCTTTGCCAATTTAGGAAATAGCTTTCGCCGAGTATCCATAACAATTTCAGTAGCATTAGCAACATCGGCTTCTATCTCACCATACACGGTTACGGTACGTATATTATTTAATCTATTTATTCTTGCATAAGAACGGGTTTGCTCAATATTGGCGATGGCGGCTAAAGGTATCGCTTGCTTGGTTTGAGGGTGAATAATTGTCATATAGTCAAAATCAGTTAAGGTATTCTTTGACTCATCAGCAAGCATCACTTTTATTTCATAGCTTTCATTCTGGTACTGTATTTCATCTACCTTAATTCCTTGATAAGCTGCTCGTAACTGTTGCGATAAGTCTTGAGCATTAATTCCTATCCCTAAGACCCCCTCCTGCAAGTTAACTGAAAACTCTGGCATACCAGGCCTTAAATCATCTGCCACATCAACAACACCAGGGTATCCTCGTAGCCAGTTTTGTAATGCATTAGATACGCTTGATAGCTCTTCCAGGCTATCTCCCTGAAGTCGAATTTTTATTGGCCGCCCTGCAGGGCCACGCGAAGGCTCTTTATACTGTAGTGATATAATATCAGGTATATCTCCCACCTTTTCCCGCCACGTACGAGCAAAAGTAGTGATATTTGTATTGCGTATTTCTGCAGATAGCAAATCCACACTGACTGTGGCTATATGGGTACCCGACTCATAAGCTTCTGAATTTTTATTAAAATCTACCCTAATATTACGTACCAACGACTCATTTTCGTTAACACTTAATTCCATGCTTGTTGCTTTCAGCCCTTTTATTACCTGTTCTACTACACTTTCTGTTTTTTCAAGCGGTGTTCCCTGGGGCAATAAAATAAGTGCTTGAATAATATCTCCATCAATATCAGGAAAGCCTTTAAATTTTACGACACCTGCCGGTATCAAGCTAACAGTTAAGAACAAAATAGCAAAGGTCAAACCAACAAATGCATAACGAAACTTTACCGACAAATCTGCTAACCGACCAACTTTTTCTCGAAACCTTTCAAATATATTAGAAAACGTCTGTCGCCAACCTGAAGTACTTTTTTGGTTATACTGCTGCCTATCTAGCGACTGCTTTAAATGGTGGGGTAAAATCAAAAATGCTTCAATTAAACTAACAGTAAGAACCGAAATCAATACAATAGGTAATACCTTGAGGACTTGTCCAATATCACCCTTTAAAAATAACAACCCACCAAAAATAAGGATAGTAGTAACAAACGACGACAAGATACCCTTTGCTACCCGGCCCACACCTGCCACTGCTGCATCTAATGGTGACAATCCTTTTTTATACTCTGTAGCAATGCTTTCTGAGATAACAATAGCGTCATCCATTAATATACCAATAGCAATTAACATCCCTACCATCGATATCATATTAATTGATACACCAAATGCAGATATCACCATAAAGCTAGCCATAAATGAAACTGGCAGCCCCATGGCCACCCAAAAAGTATAACGAGCACTAAAAAATAAAAATAATGCCAATATAACTAAAATAATGCCTTGCCAACTATTGGTAATAAGCAATTGTAAGCGATCTTTGACTATAGAGGTTGAGTCTTCAGTAAGGTACAGCTTAACCCCTTCAGGCAACTTAGCATTTTCTGCTTCAACAAATTGAGTAACTGCATCTAATATTTTTAGGCTATCATCCGCCTTATTTTTACTTATTTTAATAATTGCCGAAGGTTTACCATTAAAAGTAATTTTCTCTTCTTTATTCTCAAATGTATCTGTGACTTTTGCAATATCTCCTAGCCTAACTTCGCCACCCTGCTCACCTGAGATAATTACTAATTCTTCTAATTGATCTGGTGTTCTTCTTAGATCCACAAACTTTATTTGATGATTACCATATTTTGTTTCCAGCTCACCCGTTGGTAAATCAAGCGCTTGTGACTTAATGATATCCGCCAGGCTATTGATACTTAAGCCATATTTTTGAAGATTATAATCTTCAACTTCTATTTTTAATAACCTATCAGAGAATCCTTGAATATCGACAATGGGAATATTGGGTTGTTGAAGCAACTTGCTTTTATAATATTCAGCTAGATATTTTAGCTCTGTACTGGACGTATCGGCACTAACAGCAATACTAATCACTTGACTGGTTAAATTTAATTCTTGAACAATTGGATCTTCTGCATCCTCTGGAAAGCTGTCAATACCATCAACGGCTCGATTAATATCATCAATAAACTGGAGCATATCTCCCTGCTCCTGCATTTTTAACGTCATTATTCCTGTGCTGTTTTTTGCTTCACAGCTTTTTTCCTCCATATAGTTGATACCATCAGTTGCATCCTCCAACGGTTGACATATACCTTCTTCGACGTCGCTTGCACTAGCGCCAGGATAGGCTACCGATACTTCTACTTCGTACTTCTCAATGACTGGAAAGGTTTCTTTTTTCATACTGGGTATAGCCACCATACCAAGCAGCAAAAACACCCACATTAATACATTCGCAGCGGTAGGATGGCTAGCAAAATACCGGATCATTTAAAATCTCCTTTACCACTTGCTAATAACTTAATGGTCTCTTGGAGCTTTTCATTATGCGCCAAATTCAATTGCATGCCTGAAACAGCAGGAATCACATCACTTGTTACTAACCTATCACCAGGCTGCACTCCTTCAGCAATGACTACTAATTCACCTTGAAAAAACTCAATTTTTACCAGCTTTATTTGTAAAGTATTATCTTTACTAGCAAGATAAGCCTTTCCCTGGTGAATGGCTTGCCGGGGAACCACTATCCGAGGTTGTGCTGCTGACTGAAACTCAACTTCGGTATACATTCCTTTTAACAACGGTGGTCGTTCCCCCGGAATACCTTTTTCATAACTACTGTCTACTACCACAATAAAAGATACTGTACGACTGGTTTGATCTATCTCTTCACCAAGGCGAACAGCTTTTGCTTTCCAACTGGCTTTTTTTAGAGTTCCCACTAATCGTACAGTGACATCAAGGTTAAGAGCTTGTAAAAGCTTTTGAGGGGATGGAGGCTCCCTCGTTAGAATTGAACGATCCACGCCAAGCACTAACGCCCTGGCGTGTTTCATAGGTAATTGAGCATGAATTTCCACACGACCAATATTGCTTGCATCAAACAGCTTTGCTCCAGTATTAACATATTCATCTAAGTCAATATGAACTTCTCCAATGCGCCCTTTAAACGGCATTGTAATTGTCGTACGTTCTAGATTTTTTTGTTGTTCTTTCAATTGTGCACTAGCTTGCATAATTTGAGCTTCAATGACTGCTCGGCGGCTGGGCAAAGTAGTCAAGGTGTTTTGTAAGCTTTGGAACTGCTCTTGTAATGCAAGAACTTTCTGTTCTTCCATGTCCACCGTTGACTGTGACACTGATTGTTGTTTATGTAATTGCTTTTTACGCTCAAGTTCACTTTTTCCTATTTCATAGTTACGCTTGGCAATTTCGCGTAGGATTTGGGTATTTTGCTTTTCAACTTCCAGTTCCTTTAAATTAGCCTGATAGACAGCCAGGTTTGCCTTCGCTTGACTAATTGATAGCTCATAGTCAGTAGTATCAATCTGAAGTACTTTTACTCCTTTATTGATACTACCTCCTTTCTTTAAATCAGGATGAACATATACAACTTTTCCTGCTACTTGTGCATTAGCTGCTAATGTTGTTTCCGGCTGAACAGTACCATAGCCTATTGCTCTTGCTTTAAGCGGTATTTCTTCAACATCAATATACCAAACCTTACGAGATACTTTTGTTTGTTCAGCACGAACAATTTCGGGCTTTTGCTTAACAGCTAAAGCTGCCAAGGTTAACCCAGCAATAGCAATAAGAGGTAAACTAAATTTACTCTTCAACCATTTATTCAGCATTCATACACTCCAGCAAATTCATTCCTTTAGCAATGGAAAAAGCACCTGCAACGTAATATAGTCCAATATTTCATCAACACCCTAGAGGAACTTATCCATGTATAAGTAATATTAGCTAAAATTTTATTACAGGTAGAATATGAAATGAAAAAAGCCCGTTCACTAGGTATAGATCACAGCCGATCAGTGAACGGGTTAAGGGACTCAAGAAACTTAATCAAATCTCACAAGTAACTGATTATGTTGGTTAAAATAATACTGTTTCAATAGAATTTACGAAATTTTTACACTTATTAAAATAGCTAAGCATGTATATAAATTTCAAACCTTATCTGTCACAGAAAATTGGCCGATTTTACTGACACCACTTTGTTCTAAAGAGCGGCAGTAATATAAATAAGGAACATGGAGTTTTAGGTTTGAAGGATGGATTCCCGCCTGAAAACGATTAACACCTTGACGATAAGTATAAAAATTAAACCTTATCAATATTTTTATTTTTTGGATAGCCTTTAGTCTAGCTAAATTTTTAGAGAAAATCAGCGTATCTTGCCACCCGCTATAGTCAACCTCTGGCTCTTGCCCATCAATACTAATTATTAAAAATGACCCACCGTACACATGAAAAGAGTAAACACCTGATAATGATATTTCCCAAATTTCGTTTTCTTCTCGTGTTGAGTTGTTTTCAATTTTATCAGCAGCGAATAGCATATTACTTTTAAATTGCTCACTAGATAAGTTATTGGATTGTATATTTATCTGTTTGTTAACTGGAAGTAAATTAGCTAATGCATAGTTAACCGTTAGTTTGCTTGATCTTAGCTGATTTGGTAGTACAGTTTCAGTACATGCAATATCTTCAACTTTTATTTTAAGAGCAACCATTGAAAAACTAGTGTCTACTTTATCAATGGCCAACATAGCAATATTATTTTGTTTTTCCTTCAAAAAAAGCATAATTTCACACCGTTCTTCAGGAGCAAGTGTTACTGCTGTCATTGCTACAGGTTCATTTAATAGTCCTCCATCAGAAGCAATTTTATAAAACGCTTTTTTTTCAGATAATGAAAGTTCAAAGATACGGCTATTAGATGCATTTAATAATCTAAGTCGAATCCAACCAGGTGCAACTGATATATAGGGATTAACTGTTCCATTGACTACTAACGTATCTCCCTTAAAGAGCTTACCAGGCTGACTATTGTATATTTGTTGGCCTTCTACATTAAAGTTTTTGTCTTGAAAAATAAGTGGTATATCATCAAGGCCATAAGTAGTAGGTAAATTTAAGGACATACTATGCTCATCTTCGATAATAATCATTCCAGCATATCCTGAGTAAAGCTGTTTTGATCCTACACTATAGTTAAGAGGATGATACCAGCAAGTTGCTGCTTCCTGTTGGATATGCATGGTCACCCTCCAACTTTCTCCTGGGCTTATCATTTGATGAGGACTACCATCAACATTGCTAGGAATATGCAAACCATGCCAGTGATTCATGGTGATCTCATTCGTTTGGTTCTTGACTTTTATTCCAACAACATCACCTCGTTTAAATTTAATCGTAGGACCTAAATAACTGACTGTTTGCTGACTAGTTGACATTCCAATCGCTGTCGACGCTTGTTGAGAAAAAAAGTGATGATAAGTATTCCTAATCAATATATCTGGTAGCTGATAAAAGTCAGCTAGTGGTTCATATAGTAATGGCGGAATAAATAGTAAGTTATCGTTACTTGTAATTTCATACTTAATATCACCATTTTTCTGTCGACTACAAGAATAGAAAGCACTTAATAACCCTACACCTGAAACAACAGTGAAAAACTGCCGTCGATCCATTTCACTTCCCCATATAGAGCTTGTTTTTATTTTTCTTTCAACAAGATTATTTCACTTATCATGATAAACTGTAAACTGTCCCATCATTCCCTTATCCTCATGCTCTAAAAAATGACAATGGTACATATAAGGCATATGATTAGCTAATACCTTAGCGGCTTCTTTACCCTTAACAGGATTATTAGGGTTACGATATGTTGGGTAGCTAAATTTTATCAAAATTTTTGCAGAGAATACCTGTCCAGCTTCTGGTTGTGTACCCGGCGGTATATCTGGCGGAGTATGATGTACTACGTCTTTCCAACCACGATACTCCATACCAGGAGGTTTATCATTAATCGATAAAATTAAAAATGAACAACCATGAACATGAAACGGATGAGGACCACTTGTCGAGGTTATTTCCCAAACCTCATAAGTATCGATAGGAATTGCATGATTAATCACTCGCATATCAAATAGCTTATCATTAATGTAATGTTCAGACATATCTGCACTTGCACTCAAATTAAACTTCCTGGTTACCGATGGAGCATTAGCTGCAGCTGTTTCCCAATCAATGAATTCATGCCTTAACTGCTCTGGCAAAGTTGCAAGCGGGCCAGGGACAGTACTTGTTACCAAACATAATAGTTCAAACTCTTCTTCATATTGCAAATCAATGATTGTTTTAGCATAAAAATTACTGATAATGCCAGGCTCACCCGTAAAGTTAACCATAATTTCAAACCGTTCACCTGGTGGTATTAATAAACTGTCTTTTTTAACTGGCTGATTTAAAAAACCACCATCTGAAGCTATAACCCAAAATGGACGCTCATCCAAAAAGAAAATTTCAAAATCTCTACCATTTGATGCATTGAGAATTCTAAGCCTTACCCATCCTGGTGGCACAATACTATAGGGGTTTAAGGTACCATTGACTAAATATTTATCCCCAAGGAATACAGGCTTTCCTCTCGTGTCATATATTTGCTGACCAGTGTCATCAATTATTTTATCTTGAAAGATAACAGGGATATCATTTACGCCATATAGGTCAGGCAGCCCAAGGGCTTTTGAATGCTCATCCTCAATGATAAACATACCTGCATGCCCCATATATACCTGTTCGGCTGTTTTTTCACAAGTATGTGAATGATACCAGTTCGTTGATGCCTCTTGATTAATATGCATCGTTGTACACAGTTTCTCACCAACATTAATAACTTGATGAGGCCCCCCATCTATATAACCAGGTATATGCAGACCATGCCAGTGATTGGTCACTTCCTCTTGACGGAAGTTGTACATTTCAAAATCAACAATGTCACCTCTTTTAACCTTTATAGTGGGACCTAAATAAGAACACTGGCTATATAATGTAGAAATTCCTACGGCACTAGCGGGTTTACCAGGATAAAATTCATGAAATGTATCCTGAACATACATAGGAGGAACTTTATAACGTGTAGAATAGGGATTCTCAAGCAGTGGAGGAATATTCAGTTGATTGTAGTCACTTATTGCTTTTAATTGACTTGCTTTAAGAGATTCAGCTGAACTTAAAAGGTTTACAGCAGCGGTACCTGCTGATACAGCAGTCAATCCAAAACTTAGTCCTTTGACAAAAGTACGACGTTTCATCTTTGTTGTCCTTAATATTTTCAATAAACACTATGTTAACTCAAAAAACTTTCAGAAATATCCATCAACTGACTTTCAAAAGCCCTTTCAAAAACCCTTTCAGAAAAAAGCAAAGCCACAAAAATTCAGACAAAAACCAACAGCTCTAAAGAGATATACCCTACACTCTGGGTATACTAGTTATTTATAAAATATAGCGACCTATTTTTCATTTATTTTTTTAATTGCAGATTTTTCAACCTAGCCAGATTATACTTACAAAAATAAACCTTACTATAAAGCAGACTACTTTAAAGCCAATTGAGTAAACCAATATTTGCACTAGCATATATCAAACCACTACCGGAATAAAATTATTAGCAAATTAATCAAACACCATCAATAAGCTTTACAATCAACCAAGCATTACCAATGCATGACATATATTTTACAGCATATAAGCCTATTAGGTTATATGCTTGCTTTATTACTTTTAGGAGTCATGCAACTAATGCATCAGTGTAAATATTACGTAAAGGCATTTGACTGTTTTATACCTTGTTGATATTAAGTGCATAATAAATCAGAAGTTTTATATTGTATATTACCATCATCTTATCATGCAAAGCTTAAGCGTAGTTAAAATATAATAAGATGGACATAAGGAAATTCGCATGAATAATTTTTACAAACTATTAAATATAGTTTTTATTTCTACTGTATTTACAGAGATTAGCAACGCCAAACCAATAGTAAACACTTATACACCTCAATCCGTAGTCCTTAATCCAGCATATTTCAATACAGAACACTTCTTAAAAAATATATCTCTAGTGAATTGCACACTTGAAAACAATCAAGAAGCATTGTGTTTTGAGCTTTCAGTGAAGAGTAATCCTATAAAAGATGGGCCTTACTGCCCTAAAACAATAAATGATGTAGGGGGTATTTATATTTATGATGGCAAAACCAACCCTGGTCTAAGAGTGCTGAAAAGAGATCTTTTTGAAGACATGGAAAAAGATGGTTACGACATTGTTGATGACCAAGGCAATATTCGATTTACATTAGCAATACCAGGACAACCCCCTAATCCTAAATATGCCTACTGTATTGAAGCAGAGCATGACTACAGTTTAAAATTGACCTATTATATTCCAGCATATCCAAGTTATGCTGCAGAACCAACACCAATGAGTAGTGCATCAAATATAGTTGGGCTTTCACTGATTGGATTACCTATCAATGGCTTGCCTCCTTCTGTGGTCACAGGACCTGATGGTCAACGTGGGGGGAGTATCCCTGCATTAGACCCGTGTGGTGGACATATAAATGAAGGTTTCTATCACTCACATATATTTCCAGAAACAATAAATAACATATTTATAAAAAACCATATTTATGACACCCAATGTCAGGGAGTGCATCAAAAATTCGACTCAGACTTAATTGGTTATGCAATGGACGGTTTTCCTATTTATGGCAGTTTCGAATTTACAGGAATACCCCCTACAGATCTTGATGAGTGCAATGGACATATCAGCCCTACTTTGCACTATCCTTGGGGGGAATATCATTATCATGCAGATATCAACTCACCAGTAAACATACCAACCTGTCTAAAAGGCAATCTTGCTAAAGATCAACTGGTTATTGAATAATTTACACAGCAATAAATGCGCTAACAATATAAAAGGAATTCAATAATGAAGAAAAAATTAGCTAATATTGCAATAATGGCTTTTTTATTATCAGCTCATTCTTTAACTAACGCATCAGGTAAAATTACAGGCATTAGCTTTTCTGGACCTGACGATGATATCCACTCTAATCTTGTTCAAATACAGATTGAAGGTGGCTATAATTCACCAAATTGTGATATTACTCGTGCAGCTATCAGAAATACAGAAGATAGACAGCATCTCATTAAATTTGCCTTAACAGCTTTTAAAAATGAAACGCCCGTTGATATTGTGCTAATGGAGGAGGATAAATACTTTAGAGAACGGTGCACTATTAAGCGAATATCAACTGTAAGACCTCAATCAAATTAATTAACGTAATGAAATAGCCATATACCCCCTCAAAATATAGGGTATATATACATGCCTGTTGCCACTGTTTGTAACAGGCTTCCTATTATATTTATAGTCACTTTAATATGAAAAAAATAGTTGGTGCTTTACTAAGTAGTTTAATTTTTTACCCTAATATAGGTTATAGTCACGAAGGAGGATTTGGAGGAGGCTTTGGTGCAGGCTTAGCCCATCCAGTGCTTGGCTTTGATCATTTATTAGCGATGTTGAGTGTAGGGATTTTAAGTGCTCAAATAGGAGGAAATACTATTTGGACAATTCCTTTAGCCTTTGTCAGCTTTATGCTAATGGGAGGGATACTTGGAATAAATGAAGTAGCATTAGTCTCTGTAGAACTAGGTATAGCATTTTCAGTACTTATTTTGGGTGTTGCCCTTGCTGCGGACAAGAAAATCCCCGTTATCATAACAATTTTTTTTGTTGGAATATTTGCCATTTTTCATGGGCATGCCCATGGTACTGAGATGCCATTTTTAGCGGAACCACAGTTATACGCTGTTGGATTTATTATTGGTACAGCAGGCATTCATATTATTGGTGTTTTGATCGGCATTAGTGCCTCAAAAATAAAACAAGGATGGCAGCTGCTTCGTTATATTGGTGCATCTATCGCAGGAATTGGATTTCATCTTATTATTTCTTAAGCCTTGATATTTTTCAGCACAAAGCGAGTACAACTTTGTCTTTTCAGAATATAAGCATAAAGTCTATTCATGTTAATTCTATCTTCTTTGGCTTATTTATATTAACTAGCTCGTTCTCTACTGATGCTGACAACTCATCAATAGCAATAAGCAAACATCTACTTGACTCCGTTATAACAAGAATTCCATTTGTCAAACAAGTTTTAGTTATTCCATGCATCCTAGAAAATAATCTGTCTACTGTTTGTTATCAATTTTCTTTTAACAGTAATCCCATAGCAGATGGGCCTTATTGCCCGAAAACACTAGATAATATCGGTGGATTATATAACTACGATGGCATAACAAATCCAGGTTTTCAGGCACTTAAAAGGCAATTTTTTGAGTCTATGGAAAATGATGGTTTTGATATAGTCGATGATGAAGGCAATATAAGAATAAGCCTTCCCAAAAATACTGATAGTGAATTCAATTATTGTTTTGAAGCAGAACGTGATGATAGTTTAGTCATTACTTATACTATTCCAGTATTTCCTACTGATTTAGCAGTACCTTCACCTAATAATACTGTATTTGATATGGTCGGATTTACCTTAAACGGCATCCCTATAGAAGGCCCTGCACCTTCGGTCATTAATGGAGCACCATTGCCAGATGGAGGTACTGGAGTAGCAGGTAATGTTCCAGCTATCGATCCATGTGGCGGACATGTGGACCCCTCCGGCTATTACCACTTTCATATGCAGCCTGAAACAATAAACCATGTGTTAAAGAAGAATAATATTTATGATGTCTTTTGCTCTAATGTTAGCCAAGATTCATATGCACTTCTTGGCTATGCAATGGATGGGTATCCTCTTTATGCAGATAAAGACTTACCTGGTATGACACAAACTAAATATGATCAATGTAATGGTCACTTTGGTCCAACTCTTGAGTATCCTTTTGGTGTATATCACTATCATGCATCTAATAAAGCAATTCCAAATACACCGCCCTGCCTAAAAGGTGCTAGCGCAAAACACTCTTTTTCTATTGAGTAGTAGCGCCTATCCAATTGGTCTGAATGAAGGTTTTTCCAGTATAATTGAATATGTAGTCTAGGATAATTCAACAGATAATGATAGATCTGATGAATTATCCTACTTAAGTCTACTCTTTATCCTAGCAACTAATCATTTGTAATACCCATTGGCCTTTTTGAGAAAGTCCCATCAGCCATACCTAAATAAACTAGTGTTTTAGGTGGATGTTTTGGTTTAGGTTTTGGATGAGGATCTGCAGTTGCATCATGATCATCAGGTCTTGGCCGAGGCTTCTTCATAGGAGGCATAACAGTCACTATTTTATCAGCTCTACCATCATTTGTGACATCAGCAAAGTTGAGGATTTTAGGTGCTTTTTTAGGCAGATGTTTATCACCATGAAACAACCCTTTTTTAATAAATGTTCCATCGCCATAGCCTAAAAAGGTGACTGATAAAGAATGCCTTGGTGAACCCCAAGCAACTTTATCGAGACTTCCATCACCATTGACATCTACAAATACTTGTTGAGGTAAAGGTGGCGGTCTCTTTGGTTTTCTCTTTTTGTCTTTAGGGTCATTAGGTTGGTCAGCGTTGCTGTATACAAGCGGATCTCCCTCATTCAGATCATGTAGAATATTATTATCCGCAAATACAATACTAGCTATACATGATGATAAGATCAAAGCAAATGATTTTGTTAAATTATTATTCATTGTGTAGTCCTTACAGTATAAAGTCCATTTATCATTAGAGGTTAGTTTTATTACTGCACAAAAACTTCATTTATATATTTAAAATGGTGGTTCAAATGGATCATCACTGGACAAGCAGCTTTTATCTCCATCTAACTGTAGTGAGTGACCCGTAATATCCTCTATAACTTTGATGTTATTAGGTCTATATAATAATTCTAAAATTTCTTGGTAATCGGTACCTAATATAGAAAAACCTTTTGCTAGCTGGATATAATAGTGTAATCTAAGCCATTGAATTAGAATAAAGTCTCTAAAAAGCTCTTCTGATTTTATTTTATTATAATAACTAGAATGCATTTTCTTAGCTTGTCTTAAATAAAGTTGTAAATGATACATATAAGCCGCTGCACTATCCATTGCATTACTAGCACCATATCCATCGATATATTCACCTACAACAGCAACACCAACCAATCCTGTTAGCCCTGCATTAAGCTCACTCAATACACCCTGCATTAAATAGCTACCCTGGGTGCGATCTCTCAAGTACAAATCATCCCATGGTTTAGTCACATTTGACTCTAATAAAGGGATAATTTCTCTACGTGGAAATCCTCCATGAATAGGTACTTTAGGTTGCCAATGCTGATTAACATATGCTGTTAATTGCTGCTCCCAATCCGTTCGACTAGGGTCAAGATCATACATATGCGTTTCTTCATGAATAGCAACCATAAGAGATTCAGCCATTTTGTTAAAATTTGTCTTATTTACAAACTGAGAAAAATAAGGGTCATTTGCTTGAGCTTTAACTAGCTTAACACCACTTTGCCAACGCCTATCATAAACTGACATAATTGTTTGCAACCAATTATATCGACTAAATTTACTTTTCAAATCAGCAATATTGGCGTCTCCCTTAATGACTTCTTCATAACAATATCCATATTTTTTATTGACATCTGTATTTACATACCGACTCTGTATATTTATAAAACGATCATGTTGATTATGACTTTTAAATTTTGCATAGTATAAACCTTTATCAGCTATTGTAACTACACAAACACTTTTGTTATTACCAACTGCATATGAAGTACACTTTAGTTCATAGTTATCTTTCTCTTTACTCATAACTACATTGAGTTCTATCTGTTTCCCCATAAATGATACAACAGACATATGATAAGGCACTATTAACCTATATACTTTATTTACTTCTATTCTTTTATAGCTATTCAATAGATAAGCATTTGATGAAATAGTAATTTTACTATCTGTATTTATAGCTACAGATGATGACATTGCCTGAGTATTGAATAAAATAGCTACAACAAATAGCACTTGCCTTGCATTATTATCTATAACGTTCATCACTCATTATTCCTTTAAATCAAGTTTATTCCCTGACCAACCAATATGGATTATAGAGAAAAAATAGCAAAAAACGTAATCAGCAATAGCTACATATTTTGCACAGACAATCAAAATATAAGCATGAATAGTTCTAACAAATTATAACGATAACAAGTCGCTATTAAGATTTTTCAAATATAGTTATCTACTGATTCACAGCAAAGAAAATTTACACTAATTTACAATTAAGGCTTTAATTTAAATAACGCAATATTCGTACTCAATTACAGCTATTAAATAATATATATTTTATGAATCCTATACTTATCAACAAACAACATCATCTATTAGCATTTTTACAACAAAGCATACTATATACCCAAAGCGAAGGGTTTTTAGGTGAGGCCATCAAGTGACGAATCCCCATGAGTCTATATTAATAGGTGATTGGAGTGAGGAACGACGATAACAAAACCTAAAAATGATTCGCGATGGGTATAGCTTAAACGATTGTTTTTTTGACGCTAGCTTATATCAATAAGATTGAAGTTGATAATGTTTGTAATATCTTGCGTGTAGAATGATTAACTCAGGTTATTATGCAGCATGTTTTAGTAACACACATAAACATCATTTGCGAAGGGTATTCACTAAAACTATCATTTTTATTATTTGATGCTAGATTAACAAAATAGTCTACCAAAAATTTCTGAGCAGTAAAGTGAAAGTACTACTAATCATTATAGGTATTCTTATATTAATAACTATTGCTGTAGCAAGCTTTGGTTACTACTGGTGGAGTCAGCATGGAGAACAGTTTATAGCAGATACTCAAGAAATTATGAATAAGGCTGGTGAGTTTGCCAAAGAAGCCGATTCCTTTGCTTGCTTAGATAAGGTTAATGAAATGATAGTTAACTGCGAGTCTATAGAATGTACTTTGCACAACCGTTTTTTTTTAAGTGAATGCCTAGCTATAGCCAAATATGATGTAGATTTTTGCCAAAATATTCCACCCGCAAGTGACTTCATACAAGCAGCTGATTGGAAGCAACAACACTGTATTAAGATTAACAAAAATGACACCTATTGTGAGGGTGTTATAGATGAAGTGATTATATTCTGCGATACTAAAAGAGATTTACTATAACCACCTGATGATTCATTACATTTTCAGCTTTATCCTTTCATCTTATAAAATATCCATCCATATCCAACATAAATTTAAAACAATTGTTATACTTTTCATAAAGAGTAAAGACACATTATTGTCATGTTCAAACATCTGAGTAAGCCTTTTTTTAGAGCATTTCAAGGGGCTGTGTTAGCTACAGGTGCTCCTTTAGGTTGGCTTTTAATTCGCTATCTTCAAAATATTGACATCTGGACTGAACTGGTTGAATATACAGGTGTTTATTTATATATGTTGGTGGGTACTACAATTGCCTTCGCATGTTTTGGCTGGTATGTTGGGCATAACGAAAGTTTATCAGATGAACTGGCAATTAGAGACCATTTAACTGGCCTTTATAATGTGCGTTATTTCCAGAATCGTCTTGTTGAAGAAACGAACTCCTCTAAACGACACCAGATCCCTCTATCCTTGATCATCTATGACATTGACCACTTCAAACAGGTAAATGATCATTATGGGCATCCAGCTGGCGATAAAGTCTTAATTGCTATATCTGAAACGGCACAAAAGAATCTAAGAAGTAGTGAAGTAGTTGCTCGTGTAGGTGGCGAAGAGTTTGCCGTGTTACTGCCTTTTTGTACTGAAGAACATGCAATACAAACGGCAGAACGTATTAGAGAAGCGGTCAGTAAGATAAAAGTTACAATTGATAACCAAAACCAAATCAGCCGAACCATTTCTTTGGGAGTTGCTTCGTTACAACAAGGTGAAAATTGCGACTCATTATATCGTCGTGCAGACACAGCTCTATATGAAGCAAAGAATTCTGGAAGAAACAAAGCTATTGTAAGCTCTGATAGCAAAACATCAAATTAGCATTGTATTGTAATAGTTTTACTTACTAAAATATTTAATCTGAAATCAATGATTTCCACTAGAGTTTAGGAAGCTTAGGCTTATTATGTCGTAAATGTGCCAGGTGCTGCCATACCCACCAACGCATTGCCTCCCATTTCGCTCTGTCATGTATATTTTCATTAGGTAAATGGGGAAAACAGTCTAAAGGAGCGTATATATGTGTTCCATCAATTAAGTATATATCAATATGGTCAAATCTCATTACAACATGTTGAATTTTAACAAGATTTTTTTGTTGGGTAGCCATGCTGCACCCTCTTACAACAAACTAATGCTGTGAAAACATGGATACTAATAAGTATAGTGTTTATCAACTATTCATCGCCACTCTTTCTCATTCTATAACGTTATAGACAATATGAATGCTGTTTAAGATCAATTGATGAATGAGGTACTATATGTGCTGACAATAAGTCTTAAATACCTTTCTTACGAGTATATACCCAATGCGTAGGACTTTTAGGTGAGGCCATCAAGCGACGAAGCCTCATGAGCCTATATTAATAGGTGATTGGGGTGACAGTTAAATGCTCCATGCATTAACTGCATTCACACCATCCTTGGTGATTAGGAACGATGATAACAAAACCTAAAAATCATTCGCGACGGGTAAAAATGGCAATAAATAGCTTATAATATACCCATCATGAATCATTTTTAGGTGTAAAAATAAAGTGGTATATACTCAAAGCGAAGGATTATTTAGACGAGGCCACCGAGCGATGAAGCCCCAGAAGTTTAGATAAACTAAATGACTGGGGTGAAGAACGACGGTAACAAAACCTAAAAATCATTCGCGAAGAGTATATGCTAATCTTCAACGATAAGGAAATCATGTGTACAAAGCTGCCTTCTCTTCAATAACCTTCATTATCACAGTAGTATTACTGACTTTTAATTTATTTTTTTGGAGCATCCTTGAAAAGAGCACTTTATTTGGTACAACCACCCAATCACAATGGCTTAAATTATTAACATTTAACCCTCTGGAATGGGCTGAAGCATTTGGCTTACCTTTCTTATTATCAATTTTCTTTCACTCATCAGCAGAGCATTTGATATCAAACTTAATTATGTTACTCATTGTCTCTTCAGTATGCGAAAAAAAACTAGGAAAAACAAATACACTATTACTATTTTTCTTAACCCACTTATCTTCATTAGCAATCATAGCAATGTTTTATGAATTTAATTTTACAGGAAAGCCAATAATTTTATCAGGATCATCAGCCGCAATTTTTGGAATGCTTGGATTTTATCTATTAAAAGAAAGGAAGTGGGTCATATGTATAACAATTTTCTGCTTTTTACTACTAAATCAAACCAATATAATCAGTTTATTTCCTTACAAATATACTCTAATTGACCCACATTTAATTGGCTACTCTATAGGTATTACCAGTTCAATTTTATTCTCAAAAACTATTTTAAGGTATATTACTCTACTCAAGTGAAAGCTTTCGCACATTACCTTCTATATCAACTGTTACCCAGTTTGATTCAACCGAAATAGGGCTGGCATAAGTTTTTTCCCACTGCCCTTCTTCTACTGAAGGTAAATAATGATGAAGCAGTTTTCCTGTTGAGGGATTTAAAAATATTATACCTTTATTAGCTGTCGTATAAGCTAAAATATTTGTTTCATAATCGTATGATACTGAAGTCATGTGCTTACCTGATAATTTAGACTCAAAACACCATTTTTTAGTTCTTTTAGATGTATCTATACGACATACTTGCCCAGATAGATCACTAAATATTATGTCTTCATCTAATACAAATGGTATTCCAATAACAGGAGATTTATTTAATATACTGAATTGTGGCTCACCTGTTACTTTATCATAACAATTTACACCACCTAGTTTTGTTTCAAAATAAATTTCTCCCATAATGAAGCAAGCATATTGAGAGGTTATTGCAGGTTCCATCCAACTAGATGCAGGTATTTCATGCTTCCATACCTCTTTTCCTGTCATAAACTCATAAGCTATTGCATAAGAACGGTGTTTTTGATTATCTCCTTTTTCTCTGCCTGTGCCTACATAAACAATACCATGATCAACTCTAACAGCGGCGTCCATATGACCAGGTGTTTGATGCCATACTTGCTTCATTGTATGAGGATCAATTGCATGTATACCATCACTTCCTGCAACTGCAAATAGCAGCGTTCTCCCTTGATACTTCCCAATAACAGGCTGCCCTTCTGTATGACCTTTTGTTGAATAACGAGTTTCATGTTCACCAGTAGCTAAATTAATCTTATAAATACGTGCATGATGTGTGTCATGAGTACCCTCTCCAGCAAATAAGTACCCATTAAATACTATCGGAGAAGGCGTTACTATAGTACCAATAAAGAATTTTCTTAATGTTTGCCCATCTTTAGTTGATAGCTCATGAATATAGCCATCATCGGCACCAAAAAATAGAGAGTTGCCACTTAAAGCTCCAGTCCTAAAAGATCCCATAGGCAACTTAATTTTCCATTGTTGTTTTATTGAATTAAATGATTTAGGAAGTAGATTGGACTCCTGAGACTTATTGGTCCGACTTAGTAATTCAGAATAATTCACCTCTGCTAATGGAATCGGCTGGTGTTGTTTATTAATCACCCACTCAAATGATGGTAAATTATGGACATATTGGTAACTTTTGTATCCTCCATAAACTAATATATTAACAATGAGTGCTATCAATAACACTTTCGGCTTTAATAAAATTTCAAGCAGTTGTTTTGGCCCTTCAGTTTTTAATTTTATCCCAAACAAACCTGCAATGAATGCAGCAACTACGCTTATTGCAACACTTAACATTGTGAAAGGAATAAGTACTGTAGGAACAATCAGAGGTATATATTCTACACTTTCATTAATGTAACTCATAACTAATATGTCCATTGTTTCCATCTAAACAAATTTTTTGCCCGTCTCTAAGTCTATTAATACAATCTCTAATACCACTAATCGCAGGTATTCCCATTTCTCTTGCAACAATAGCTGAATGAGATAAAATGCCTCCTTTTTCAACAATAATACCAACTGATTTGGTAAATAAGGGAGTCCATCCTGGGTCTGTTGATTCAGCAACAATAATCGTGTCTTCAGGCAACGAATTCATATCACATTGACTAATATCACTCACTATTTTAACAGTACCATAAACTAAGCCAGGAGAAATTGGCTCGCCATCTAAACAATCAACTTCTTCTGAGTAATTACCAGAAATAAGTTCATCAAGTTTACTTAAACTAATAATCATAGGCAGTGAGTAACGCTTGAAAACAAGTGACTGCTGCTTTCTATCTTTTATTTTACTTATAATTTTATCAGATATATTTATTGGAGAAATAATCTCATCACTTATAATTTCATCAACCCCCAGTAAGTAAATATCATCAAACAACTTACTTCTTTTACCTATTTCTTGGACAATATATCGTATGTGAGCAAAAGGCTTTAATATCTCCATTTTCCACGATTCCCTGAGCTCAAGCATAGATTTCAATAGCTGCCATTCTTGGAGAATTATCGATTTTTTAAATGTTTTTAACCCGTTAATTTCATCTTCAACTTTATCGACAGCATAGTTAACTTCTTCACTCGTTGAGCCTGATTTTTTAAGGTTAATAAAAGCTTTTTGGCCCAATTCAACCCATCTAGGGTTGGACAGATCCAGCTCACCTGCTCCTCGGTGACCATATCTAGCCATGAAAAATGGTTGTTTATTAGTATCTTCACATGCCCTTTTAAAATACCGATTCATTTCATAGCTGACTGTTTTCAAACCAATAGCCATCCATCGTTTTAAAGTTTTTTTGGCTTGCTGCTCCCCTAACAGATTGCTGAGAATAGCTTCAAGTGAATGTAGAGTTGCTTCTGTTAGAACAATTAAAATAAATGGCCACAATAAACTGTTTTTAGTAAAAACATGGCATTCTTTAGCAAACCTCTTCAATAATTCTACGTTATCCCAACTCTGATACATAGTAGGGTCATAGGGTCTATCCATTTTATGCTTAAATTTCGCTAATTCTCTTAAACATTGATCCTGCCAATACTTACGTCTACTGCTTAAATTCCAGCCAACTTTTAGCATATTATAAATTGCAAGAGGGGTTCTTATTAAAGACTGAGCCGTCAGTTCCTTAATGCTAAACTTCAAGTGGGGCCTAGGTTTCAAATTTATTGAGTATGGGATAGGCCCAAAGTATAATGGAAACATCATATTTAAATTTATATAAGCTCTACCAAAAACCCTATCTAAAATTGATTCATGAGGAGAAAACTCCTTATCAACAAAACTTAAATAACCCAATTGTTTTAATGCATCTCCAAATGCATTATGTGGTAAAAATGCTTTCTGCCAAAGAGTATATGTTATATAGCTTTGTATGCCTGTCCATTCAGCAAATGTTTGCCCATCCCAAGTTGTCTCTTGATCATATTGACGATGAAGCCTTTCTAATTCTTGTTCAACAATTCTTAAGTGCGTAGAGTATGTGTATGCAGCAGTAATAGGTCTGGCTTGTAATAGTTTTAACTGATTTTCTTCATCTATAGCCCACTCCATATCAACGTCAACATCCAGTAAATTTTTGACTATTGTTCCCATTCTTTGGATATCATTCGTGAATGTTTTTTCCCACATAGGGTGAGTATCTTGTAGAACTCCACCATAAATTCTGTAGGGGGTTTGCTTTCCTGATACTAAAGCCTCCCCATACCCCTCAATGAATTCAATTAAATCACCAGCATGTTTACCTCTAGGGTCAGATGAAAAATATACACCCGAGAATTTTGGTTTAACCATTATTTGTATAAGTACATTCATACATCCACTACTTGCTTTACCTAGAAAGTGCTCCCTATATACTTTAGAAGAAACTTTATTTATGGAGTCAAAGCACTTAGTTACTGCTATTTGCAAAGTTTGATTATCTCTCACATTCAAGTAGCTATTATTTTGCCCAGCAAAACTTACTTGACTGTCATCCTCATCACTCGCAGAGCTTCTAACAGCTAGTGGCTTATAGCCTGTATTATTCCACCAATCGAAAATTTCATCCCATTCGTCTTGCTTAGTAGGCAAAGAGGTTAATATAATACCTTCTGGTACAGGAAGTTTATTCTGATATAAGCAAGCTAGATTAAAAGCTTTACCACCAATATCTTTATTATTTTGATTAATATCACTGAAATATAACAGTGTCACAATCGCTCCTTGATTATAGACATGCCCAATAGAAAATTGCGCTTATTGAAAAGTAGAGAAATTGAATTAAACTTAGTAATGATGATTTAATAATATGTACTTCACGAATGATCTCTAGGTATTGTTATCTTAATCTGATACCTTCACCTAAAAATCATTCGGGTTGGGCATAGTAATTAACTTGCTTTCTTAATTGCAATTTTCTTCGTTCTGCTTTGTACTAGTTCTTTCCTAGGAAGACTTATACATAAGACACCATTTTTAAATGATGCACTAATTTCATCTGCATCCGCATCCTCTGGTATTGTAAGCATTCGCTGAAATTTCCCATAACTGCGTTCTACCCGATAATGATGCTCCTCTTTTTCTTCTTTTTCATTTTTCTTTTCACCACTTATAATTAATGTATTATCTCTCATTTCAAGCTTTATATCTTTCTCTTCAACACCTGGTACTTCTACACTTATTAAATATTCTTTATCTTTTGCACTAATATCAATACTAGGCTTAAACATATTATTTGATACCCTTGACCATTCGTCAGAAAAACTGGGAAAGCCACTTCCTTTGAACATACTGTCAAACAATCTATCAACTTCTTTATGAAATTGAATTAACGGGTTTGCGATAGGATCATAAGCCCCTCCTATAGCGAGATTTTTACCTTCTTGCTCTTCTTCCTTTTTAAGCCAGTTCCAGGGAATTAAGTCCTTAACATTCATAACATAGTTTCCTTTACTCAATTATTTAATTGATTTATATCAAAGAACTGTATTTTTAAAGTAACATTCACATTACTGTATTATAGATGCAATACCACCACCTATATGCTCTTAGGCGTTCTGCTACTGAAAGTCACAAACTATGTGACTTTCTTAAAAGTCATTAATATTAGGCATATCTACAACTTGAATATTTAATTAAGCAATAGACGAATTTTGTGTATCTTAGGACTTTAATCAGATAGATAATAGAATACATTATATTTGTATTCAAATATGGCCATTAATTGTTTCACGTACTAGTTGTATCGCTACTTTCTGTGGTGATTATGAAGAAGAATAGTAAGAAAATCTAAAACTCACTCATTAAGGTCATAGGTGACATATTTATATCAATTAAATTACATCCTTGATGTACAATTAACTCACCATCCACATAACAGGAAGTGCTTGTAGTATGATCAATACAAAAGTGTTTGAAGGAAGGTATCGAAGACAGCTTTCAGTAAGGGAACTACCTCCATAAGCCTACGGTTATTTCTTTAATTTTTACTTGTAAAATCTATGAAATAACCGTGTAAGCAAGAGGCTAATTGTTATTTTTTCACAGGTTTTGTTTTTTTACCGCTTTTAGCTTGTCTGCTGCTATTACTATTACTATTACTATTGCTTTTACGTCGTTTGCTACCTTTAAAAGAGTCCTGCTTTTTATTCCGTTTAGGCTTACGTTCAGTGACAGGAAGCTCTTTGCCTGCTGTACCTATATTCAACTTTTGGCTACAAACATAAACACCTTTTAATAGTTGTAGCACATCTTTAGGCATGCCTGCTGGTAAATCAACTGTACTAAATTCATCGTATATGCATATTTCACCAATATACTGGCTTTCAATATCCGCCTCATTGGCAATAGCACCAACCAAGTTACCGGGTTTCAAACCATGATCACGCCCTACATCTACCTGATAACGTTGCATTTCAATATCTGGATGGGCTTTTAGTGGCTCTGCCTGATGGCTGTATTGCCTGCGTTTTCTGCCTTTTTCCTCAGGTTCTTCACTTTTAAACTTTTCAGCTTTTAAATTCAGCAATAGAGGCTGTTCACCTTGTACCATTTTAGCCAAAGCCGCTGCGATATTAATCGCATCTACTTCATGTTCTGCCTGGTATTCAGATACTAATTTATAGAATAACTCCAGCCCATCACCTGCCATTGTGTCCGTAATCCGTTGCTTGAAACGCTCAATCCGCTGATCATTGATATCTTTCGGTGATGGTAACGCCATTGCCGCTATCGTTTGTTTAGTGGCTTTTTCAATTGCCCGCAACATGCGCATTTCACGAGGAGCAACAAATAAAATGGCCTGTCCTTCTCGTCCAGCACGTCCAGTACGTCCAATTCGATGAATATAAGCTTCTGTGTCATATGGAATGTCATAATTCACCACATGACTGATACGCTCAACATCCAAGCCACGTGCAGCCACATCTGTAGCTATTACAATATCCAACTGCTGTTTCTTTAACCTACTAACAGTCATTTCCCGCTGTTTCTGTGGCATATCCCCATTTAATGCAGCACAAGAATAACCTCGTGCTTCTAACTTTTCTGCCAACTCAATGGTCGCTGTTTTGGTACGAACAAAGATAATCATGGCATCGAAGTTTTCTACTTCTAAAATACGCGTTAAAGCATCTAACTTGTTCACCCCTCGCACAGCCCAATAGCGCTGACTGATGGTTTCAGCCGTAGCCGTTTGCATAGCAATTTTGATTTCTTTAGGGTCTTTTAAATGTTGTCTTGCTACTTTTCTGATAACTGTTGGCATAGTGGCAGAAAACAACGCAACCTGTCGTGTGGCTGGCGTTTGATCCATAATCCACTCCACATCATCAATAAAGCCCATCCGCAGCATTTCATCGGCTTCGTCTAACACTAAAGCTTGCAAATTATCTAGCTGCAGACTGCCACGACGGATATTGTCCATTACCCGGCCAGGGGTACCAACCACTACATGCACCCCCCTTTTTAATTGCCGTAACTGAACTGAGTAACTTTGCCCACCATAGATAGGTAACACATGAAATCCTTTCATATACTTGGCATAGCTTTGAAATGCTTCGGCTACCTGGATTGCTAGCTCTCGTGTAGGGGTTAATACTAATACCTGTGGCTTGGTTTCTTTAAGGTTAAGTCTGGCCAATAATGGCAAGGCAAAAGCAGCTGTTTTACCACTACCTGTTTGAGCCTGGCCAAGAATGTCACTACCTTCCAGCAAATGCGGAATACATTCAGCCTGGATTGGGGAAGGTGTTTCATACCCCACTTCGTCCAGAGCTTTCAGTAATGAATCAGTCAGCGCCAAGTCCGCAAATGTTGGCTGCGAAGGTGTTGAAGACATTAAGTTGTTTCCTCAGTAACAGGGCAGGCGACAGTAATGGAGGCCAAACCAGTAGAAAATAGAATTTGTCATTGGGCAGTCTACCATATTTCCAGAAATAGCCTTACTGTTTTGTTTGTAATGAAGTTATTTCATGCACGTTCCTTAGCTACACTTTCAAGCATGAAACTGCTAAAAAACTCGTTCCTGCTCTTAGCGATACTATTCAGTTGCCATATTGATGCCAGCAAGCCATGCAAAAAACCTTTAATCATTAGCTTTGATACTCACACAGAGCCTTGGTCTTATCTTGATCAAGACGCCCAGTTAACTGGACTAGATGTTGAGCTGATTAAGACCATCTTCACTCATATGGGGTGTGAATTAATTATTCGCTTGGACATACCATGGAAAAGACAAGTACATTGGCTAGAGCAAGGGCTGCTCGATATAGCCGCACAAGCCTCTAAAACCAGTAAACGGGAAATGTTTGCTTATTTTTCAGAACCCTATCGACACGAATATATTGCTATCTATATTCGCAGCCACGATCTTCATAAATTTAACTTTATGAGTCTTACAGAATTACCTCACCTGAAGTTTCGTCTTGGCATTCGTCGAGGTAATTATTATGGTGACACATTTAGTCAACTCCTAAAAACAACTTTATTCAAGAAGTACATGAATATAGCTGAAACGGAGCAGGATAATTTTTTTAAATTAATCGCCAATCGAATTGACGGCTTTATTGGCTACCCACCGGGAACAGAAATTGACTTAAAAAAGGTCGGCTTAAGTAAGCAAATTATCAGACACCCCATGCCAGTGATCAACACAGGCAATATCCATGTCATGTTTAGTAAAAAAACCACACTCCCTGCATTAATTACCCAGTTCAATCGTAGTTTAGATACGATTAAGACGAGTGGTGAATACAGCAAGATTATACAAAAATACAACGGAGATTTAATACACGCAGAGCATTAATCACAGAGACAGACTGAAGTAAAATATATTACTCAATTTAGAAAAATATTTATAACTATCTTCGCTAAAATAGTCTATAAAACTATCTATAGTCAAAGCGAATGGTTTTTAGGGGAGACCGTCGAGTGATGAGTTCCAGTAGCACTTTTATGTAAATTAAGGTAGCTACTGCAAGTCTTGCAGTATCAGATTTGCCCCCATGAGTTTATGTTTTAAAGCCTAACAATCATTCGAGAATGATATATAATCTTTAGACCTAGGTTGTTATACAATGAAGCCAATACTTTTTACTTGCTTGTCGATCTCTTTATACGCATTTTCAGCCGCTAACTATGCTGCTGAAGCGGTAAAAACAGCCCCCTCAACTCAGGATACAGTTAAAAGCTACCTGATGCAGAAAACCAAAAAAGCAGTAACCCTTCACCTGGTTTCAGGCAAAACACTTTCTGGCACAGTAGGTACAATAGGCCAGCATTTGGTGCAGCTGAAAAGCCTAACAGGTAAGGAGTTCTACGATGCTCTAGTGCCTTTCGATAAAATCGAAGCGGTAGAAGTAAGAAACCGATAGGCCAGATCCAATAGTATTTATAGGTGTTGTTGATAGACGGCACTTATCAATTACGCAACATATCAATGTATGAGTATAGCGGAAGAGTACCTCTACTAATTGTTTTAGAAGCTATTCTCTGGATAGTTACCAGATAATCTGGATAATACCCTCCTTATTTGTTAAATACTGGGTAAATACAGATTATGTACAAGCTGCAGTTTGCAACACCTGCTGCGTGGATTGAAGCAGTGATGGCTGATTTTGATGCCTTTTTATTGGATCATGCGACCGCGGAGAAAAAAGCCTCAGGCATGGCAATGTCCATGGTTTCTCACTACCCAGATAAACCAGAGTTGATAAAAGCCATGATTGATTTAGCTATTGAGGAGCTAAGCCATTTTCGTGAAGTATCCCAGCTGATCTATCAGCAAGGATTGCAACTAGTTCCTGATGCTAAAGACCCTTATGTAAACGAGTTTCGTAAGGCTATTCGACAAGGTAAAGAAGCTTATTTGTTAGATCGATTATTAATCGCCAGTATCGTGGAAGCTCGTGGCCATGAGCGGTTTGGGCTAGTTGCCGAGGCCTTGCCAGAAGGACGCCTAAAAAAGTTTTACACCGCTATTACTCGCTCAGAAGGCCGCCATTATGAGCTGTTTTTAGAGCTTGCCTACTGCTATGTTGATAAAGCCTCAGTCGATGAGCGCCTTGAAGCGTTGCTCGCATTTGAGGCAAATATTGTCGCTAATTTACCCATAAGAGCAGCCCTACACTAACTTAAGGGTACCTCTAATAAAAGATGGCCAAACAATCACCTATTAACCAATATTTAACGGTTTATGCTGAGCCAGAAGCAGCCGTGGCTGCTAATATACCTGTAGTATTTCACCAAGCATTAGTAATACCCGCCTATAATGAAGACTACTGCTTTTTACAACAGCTAGCTCCTGCTTTTACAGCAGCCTCTCACCCCTGTTTACTGATTTTGATTGTTAATCGGCCAGAACAAGCCAGTGCAGATAAAATAGCGAAAAATAACCAGTTAATTAACCACATAAGTCAAAGCCTACAACAACAGTGGCAACAACAACACTTAACCCTGTATCAATGGCTTAAGCGCCATTACATTTTAGTGGTTAACCGCAATCAGCCTGACACTTTTATTCCATCACAGCAAGGGGTTGGTTTAGCCAGAAAAATTGGAGCTGACATTGCTTGCCAGTTATATCAGCAGCAAAAACTATTAAGTCACTGGTTATTTTCATCTGATGCCGATGTCGTGTTACCTGTTGATTATTTTAATATATCTAGTCATTTAACGGATACCACTGCAGCTGGCGTATTTAATTTTAGTCATGAAATACCTACCACAGATTTCTGTGAAAATGACAAGCCGCCCAGTCACTATAAGTCCGGTCATTATAAAAAACAGCTAGTTGCCCAACAACTATACGACATTAAGTTAAGATATTATGTTGCTGGGCTAAACTGGGCTAATTCTCCTTTTGCTTACCATACCATTGGCAGCCTGTTAGCTATTAATATTCCGTACTACTGTCAGGTGAGAGGGTTTCCCAAACGTGCTGGTGGAGAAGATTTTTACTGTTTAAACAAATTAGCGAAACTAGGCCGCATCACATGTCTCTCTCAAACAATCAGGGTGAAAGCTAGGATTTCGAATCGAGTTCCGTTTGGTACTGGACCTGCTTTAAATAGTATTTGCCAATTACCTGAACCACTAACTGAATACTGCTATTATCAGCCTCGCTGCTTTTACTGGCTAAAATTAACGCTTTATTGGTTAAGTCAAAGTCTAGCAACTCTGCTAAACCCACAAGCCAATTGGCAACATGCCTTTACTGAGTATCTGTTATCACAGCAACTCTCATCAGCAGACTGCCAGTCAGTACTTAAAGTGCTAGAGTGGTTGGGAATTAATAAATTAATACGACATGTATTAAAGCAACCCCCTACTCCTCAACAATGGCAAGCAACGACTACTGATTGGTTTGATGGCTTTCGTACCCTTAAATTCATCCATTTATGTAGAGATAATTTTTTACCCTCCCTGCCTCTCCAACAATTAATCGACTGCCCTATCTTTAATGAGCTATCTCAATGGGGAGTAGCCCCCTTACCCAATTTACAAACTGATCCAATAGTGGGGTTAGCATTAATTCTTGATACTCTACGCCATAGTGAGAGTATTAACTTTAGGCAGGGTAATTGTGAAAATAACACCAGATAAGTCATCCAAATTATCAGCTGTAACCTCGCCCTCGTAGAAGTCAACAATCAGCTTAACAATATATAAACCAAACCCTAAGTGTTGTTTATTGTTAGCTTCTTTTCTTACAGAGACTAACGAATCAAACAGCTGATGGCGCATAGTTTCTGGCAATAATGGTCCTTCATTACTGACTTCAAGCAAATAGTCATTTTCCAATACAGCCAGTTCAATGGTAATTTGCTGGCCATCAGGCGTAAAATCAGCAGCATTACTAACCAGCTTATCCAACATCTGACTGATTAATTCAGGCTCCCCCCATAACTGACAAGGGTTATCAGTAATATCTAGTTTGAATACTTTGCTTGGGTACACACTTTGATAAGCTTGCCCCATGCCTTCAACAACTGACTTTACGCTAAATAGTTCTGGCTCGGCACTAGCAATACTCTGCTCTACTCGGTTAGCCTCACTCATAGCCTCAATCAGGTAGCGCAACCGATCGACCCCTTCTATCGCTCGAGACTGGTAAGTTTTTACTGTATCAGGCAACGGCTCTAGGGCCATATTATCTAATGACGACTTAATAACAGCCAGTGGTGTACGTAACTCGTGGGCTAATTTACTGGACAAGCCTTTTAAGTAGTGGGTGTACTCCATGAGTCGGCTATGTAAAACTGAAAAGCTTCTATTTAAATCCCCTATTTCATCCTGGGCACCAGATACAGGGAAATAACTAATTAACTGTCCTTCTTTACTCAACACCTGTTCAGCCAAACCGCTGAGCCGTTTTATCCGAAATGACAGCCAGCTGGCATAACCAAATAATGCAAAAACACAAACCGTAACAACTAATAGGGTTATCTGTAACAGCTCCCGCCAGGCAGAATTAGTTAACGTTAAAATCTCATCACTACTATTAATAAGTACAACAGCCCCTACCACCCCCAGTTCATTTTTAACCGGATAAGCCACTGCTACCTTAGTTTTATCACTAGTAGAGCGATACCACAGGGCATTAGCCTCTCCTTTTAATACAGCTTGTACCTGTTCATTATAAAACCTGTTTTCCACTTCAGAAAAAGTAGCTAACTGTCGTTTATCACCCAACAATAAACGATATAACCAGCGCCAGAAGCCATAACTAAGACTTTCTTCAAACTCATCTGGCTCGGTATCTTGATATCGATAGGTACGAGCAAGCAACCAACCCTGCTTATCTACAACTAATAACTCATCTACATTGTTAGCATAAGGCTCAATTTGAGCAGCTAACTGTCGCTTAGACCTGATTAAATAGCCTTCTGGTGGAGGCAGCAACTGCAAGTGTTGATTCAGTTCCGCCATGGTTAACAGCTGTGGAGGCTGTCCAACTTTATACATAACCACCTGATCAGTAGCAGACTGGTAGTCTAGATAACTAATTGCCACCCTATTCCCTACAATGGACAGCGGCATTTGCAGCTCAATAGCAACACCTGTTGCAGACTCTTGCCAGTATCCATGAATATCATCTCTTATTACCCACTTTAACTGACCAAACTGATGGGTAATTTCCTTAGCCCTTAATAAACCTGGGGCACTGGTATCCAGCAAATAAGCAGAACGCGTCCCCCAGGGGTGCTGCAACTCTATTAATATTGCATCAGCTGCAAAAACCTGGCGTTCTTGATAAGGACGATAATGTAGTTGGTTATCTTTAATGTTGAAATGAAAATACAGTGAACCAGAAGACACCTGTTGTTGATTCTGATATATACCAAGACTAACCGATAGCTGTACTTGGCTAGATGCGGCTTTTGCAGGCCACCAATTCATTTGCTGCTGTTCTTGCACCCAGTCATCAGCATAACCATCGACAATCATCGGTCTTGCCAATTGATAAGCATATAATTGGCTGTCAGCTTGAGGCATTTGGTTAATATAAGCAGTCGTAGGATAAAACTGTTCTACCTCATCGAGGGACTGTGCCAATACCTGAGCACTCGCTAACAAGGTATTTTCTTGACCTTTACGTAAAGCAGACTCCAGCTCTTTTACATACTGACAACCCGCCCAAGGCAACGCAAGCATGAATAGACTGATAAATAACAACTGTAATGGCAGGCGCATAAAAGGGTAAGATTAATGTGGTTGCCAACGATAGCCAAACCCATAAATTGTTTCAATTGCAGTGAATGCAGGGTCAAGCTTTAGGAATTTTTTTCTGATCCGCTTAATATGTGAAGTAATGGTACTGTCATCTAATACTACATTAGCAGCATCCATCAGTTGTTGTCTGTTTTTAACATGTCCTGGGTGTTTAGCCAGCGCATGAACCAACCAAAATTCGGTTAACGTTAATGGTACAGGCTCATCTTTCCAAACCGCTGTCATACGATCCAGATCTAATACCAAAGGCCCTTCTACTACTTGTTGTGAGTTTTGCTGTGACTGTTTTAATGAGTCGATACGACGAAATAATGCGACTATTCTAGCAACCATGTGCTCCAGGCTAATATCTTTGGTCAAATAATCATCAGCCCCTAGCCGTAAGCCTGATATCGCATCAAACTCACTATCTCTTGCTGTTAGAAAAATAATGGGTAACTGTGGCGCCATTGAGCGTAGCTCAAGACATAACTCGAAGCCACCTTCAACTTCGTCTTCTAGCCCAACATCAATAATCGCTAGCTCTGGAAGCTGTTCACGAAAAGCTTTCATCGCTGTTGGACGGTTACTATACAATGACACATCGTAACCATAACGGGTCAATACTGCCCGGTAGTTTTCCCTAATAGCCGCTTCATCTTCAACTACAGCAATTCGTCGCTTCATTAGCTATACTCGCGTAAACATCATACACCTTGCAAATCATATACCTTAATAGCAGGTACAACAGTCGATTATTCCTTGCTTGTTACCTACAGGCAAGCCATTTATCTTTTTCAGGTTAGCTCAATCGTCTCTTACTGTTAGTCATTGGTTGATCACAATCCGTATCAAAACCTGAATATTACATTCAATATTTAAGGTTCTGAGTATTCCTAGCTAAGCAGTTTGCTCAACTTTCTTTATGAAAAGCTTGTCTTTATGAAGAACTTGAGTCGTTCTAGAGATCAATGAAATTAGGGTAATATTATTTAGACTAAACAATTGAGCGGTAAAAATTAGGAAGCGTTTAACAGCGTTTTTTATAAATATCATTCAGGAGAAGTATAATAGCCTTCCAACAGCATATCATAATATTTTCCATAAACGCCCTTTTTTTTCAGCCGCCGTAAGCCATCATTAAAAATATTAAGAAGCTTTTTCGAGTCATGCCTTTTTTTAAAAAAAAGTAGATGATTGGTATTAGTAAAGTAAGGGCGAGGATGAAAAGTAATTTTTTCCACTTGTTCCTTGGAAAACTCTTTCAACAGCAAACTATACCCTGCAACAGTCGCAGATAAAAATAGATCAATCCTTTTTTTAATCAGCATATTAAAATTAATTACATCATTGCTATTAACAATTATATTTAGCCTATTATTTTTATGAGCATCCCAAAACTCAGGAGTATAAGTATATCCCCGAGTAGCACCTATACGAAAGCTACCGATATCATCCAGTGATTGCCAGCCCGAGAACGCTGTTGTTTTTAGATGAAAAAAAACAACTTCTTCAGTATATAGTGAATCACTATGATAAAATAAGCGCTCCCGCTCACTGGAATAGTACCACACCATAGTGGCATGATATTTGTCTGTTTGTGCTTCTTTAAATGTTCTGGCCCAGGGATAATAAAAATACCTCACATCATATCCAGCTAGTTTAAATACTTCTGAGGTCATGTGCTGAGCAAATCCTCCGTGTTTCAAGCTTTTTGAAATCCAGGGAGGGTATTCACCAGTAACGATCTTTATAACTTTTTCGTCGTTTATATCTGCCAACACAGAAGTGGTTGTCACCAGCAATAGATTGATTAGCCATCTCATTTTAATCAACCTGTAATCTTTGCCTTTGCAATTATCATTAGTCTGGATCTAGTTTTATGATCAACCACTTGTTTTGCCACTTTTGCTTACAACAAGACTAGCAGTACTTTACAGATAAGACATCATCCTACTCAAGGATACTAGTACTACCGAAACAACTTGCCAGTCAGTCTATTACAAATCAACCAAAAAGCGACCAATAAGTCAATCTGATATCAGCTGGTTTAGTTGTGTTAAGCTAAATAATATAGTAGCTTTTTATTCACATGTGCAGCTGCCTTGTATGGTTGCCTAACAATTTCAATAACGCGAAAAATACAATAATTTATGTACAGCAATCACTATGCAAACAATTCAATAACAACCAAGTGATAGCTAAATAATAAACAATTAGACCTAACGTTATTATATAAAAACAGGACAAATAGCACGCCAACACATTGTATAGGTATTACTAATACTAAAGTATGTTTTAAACTTTGGCCTAATATATTAATTCTTGTTTTTAATATTAGATACTATAGATATTTACCAAATAAAAACGCTAATACATTATTTAAATAACAACATAAGAAGTCACTTATTGTTTTTTTGAACTTTTGTTCTAGCTAACACACCTACATAAGGAAAAAATAATAATGAAAACCAAGCAGATAGCAGTATCAACCTTATCCACTTTATTACTAAGCGGTGTTAGTTTTTCTAGCTTCGCTCAATCTGCAATAGAGCCTCTCCCTCCCTTAACTAATGCAAAAGGGGATATCATTGAGCAGATTGAAACGGTTAAAAAACCAAATCGATTCAAACGCAGCATTAGGTTAGAAAATACCACAGAAATTAAAGACTGGTTTAATAAAAGCCCTTCTCTTGATGGCATTGAAGGCTCTGGGGTCGATAGAGTTTATAAGGAATTGGCGCCTCATAGCAATTACAAGCCTGTTGTGGTAGCGGTTATTGACTCAGGTGTAGATGTACTCCATGAAGATTTACAAGGAAAAATTTGGCATAACCCTGGAGAAATAGCAGACAACGGCATTGATGATGACAACAATGGCTATGTTGATGATATATATGGCTGGAACTTTATCGGCGGTAGAGATGGCAGCCATGTGAATTTTGATACTCTTGAAGTGACGCGTGAATACAAAAAATATTTAGATTTAAAAGCATCCGGCACAGAGTTAACGGAAGAACAAAAGAAATACTTTGAAAAAGTAAGTAAAGATTATCATGACGAGTATGAGGGTGCCAAAAAGTCTCTTGAAAAATCAAACGAGTATAAGGTAAAAACTAGCCAATTTAAGCAGCTGCTAACAGAAGCACTGGGTATTGAGGATTTCTCAAAAGCATCACTTGAAAATATAACCAGCACAGATGAAAGCATTATAGAAGCGAAAACCTACTTACTTTCTGTGCTAGACAGGTTTGGCAACTATGAAAAAATAAATGAATACGTTGAATACTATTCAAATAAAGTAAACTATTACTTTAATACTGATTTTGACCCACGCTCTGATATTGTAAAAGATGATCCAAATAACCTTTGGGAATCAAACTATGGCAACAACGATGTCATAGGGCCAGATTCTGATCATGGTACACACGTTGCAGGTATTATCGCAGCAGACCGAAATAACAACCTAGGCATTAAGGGTGTTGCCTCCAACGTAAAAATAATGGCTTTACGAGTTGTCCCAAATGGTGACGAACGTGATAAAGATGTTGCAAATGCTGTACGTTATGCTGTTGATAATGGAGCCGATATTATTAACATGAGCTTTGGCAAGAGCTACTCCCCTCATAAGGAAGTGGTTGATTCAGCCTTTTTATATGCTGCTAGCAAGGGCGTTTTATTAGTTCATGCCGCAGGTAACGATAGTCAGAACAACGATGAAGGCGATAACTTCCCTAATCGCTTTATGAAATTCTATTCAGGCTATCGTAATCCAAACTGGCTTGATGTAGGCGCTTCATCTTATAAAAAAGGTGAGAATATGGTAGCCAGCTTCAGTAACTTTGGTAAACGTACTGTCGATTTATTCGCACCTGGCCATAAAATTCTGTCTACTACGCCTAATAATCAGTATGCCGCTTTCAGTGGAACCAGTATGGCAGCCCCTGTAGTTTCAGGCGTTGCAGCATTGGGTTTATCACAATACCCTTGGATGAATGGCTATTACTTAAAACAGCTGCTGATGTATACCACTAGGGATTACCCAGGGTTAGACGTTAAGTCACCAGAGGATTCTGAGCTGGTTAAGTTTTCCAGCTTATCGAAAAGCGGCGGAATTGTTGACGCTTATACGTTACTGAATGTATTGAAGTAAACTTTCTTTAAAGAAAAAGCTTTTATAGCTCCCTCACCCTCTGAGGATGTCGTGAAAGTACTTCAAATCCAGCCCCTTCTCCCCCGTGAGGGAGAAGGGGCTGGATGAGATAGCAAATAAAAATTAAGATCTAATTTTCTCTTTTGCTTTACGATACAAATTCATATTATCTTTGGTTTTTACCACTGGTTTGCCGATATTAACAAAGTTATCTTCTTTATCAAAAACGCACATAAAGCTAATTTCTTCCCCTCCTTCCGCTGTAGCAGAAAGGTCAACAGAGAAGAAAGAGTCCCTTTTTACTTGACCATTCACAACATAACGTGAGTATTTACGAGTAGTGGCTTTTGCCCACTCTGGCTCAATTGAAATTTTGCCCTTTACCTCAGATAACAAGTCTTTGCACTTACTGATCGCCTCTTGTTTTAGCTCATTTGACACACAAATACCTACCTTTTGACAGGCTTTCAAAGCTCTATCTTCTTCAGCCAATAAATGGGTAGAGAGCAATAGACTAATAACAATCACACTGAGTTTCACTGGAAACATCCTTGTATTTACCTAAAATGTCAATTGGTTGAACAACAACCAGCTTCACAACTAAAGGAATACCTAAAGATAAATGTTTTACCTCACCCTATAGTTTAGTTGCGTATACATTTAGTGGCGTAGCCGAGCATCCAGCTCATCTACTACCTCAGCCCAATCTGCATCTTCTTCAACAGCCACTCTTAAAAACTCAGCTTGAGACTCATTCCAAAAGTCAGCCTCACTTAACTGAGCATCAGGCTTTAAAGAGTGAACAGTTAAAAACTTATCAATCTCTTCATTGCTTGCAGATAAGCCAAGCTGCTGAAACAAAGTACTGAGATTGTGCTGCGAGGTATCCATAACTACTCTCATCAAAATGACTATCTTTTGTACAAAGTATAGTTGACAGAGTAGCTATCTACCAAAGGGCTACAGTTTTGTTTTGCTATACCTTTTGCCGTGGATACTTTAATCAAGTATTTCGACCTGAAAGTCATTGTTGAAAGGAATCTATTTATAAGCTAATGATGTTTATTCATAATCTTAGCGCCAGCTATTTTAAACAAGGTAAAAATAATAATAGCAATAACTATAAGGCTTTCAATTGAAGCAATAAAACCGACAAAAAAGTGAAACCGTTGCAATACTAAAACTACTATACAAGTGAGCAGCATCATTAACATCAGTCCAGACAACCTACCAAAACCAGGTAAATGTTCAAAGTCAGTTTTTCTAGCAACTTGTACAAATACTAATACCATCGAAACAACTGGTAAAAAGTAGATTAATGCATTAACCTCAAGCAGGTTACCTCGAATAATAAATAAAGTATAAAAAATTAATGAGAATGAAATAATTCCTGGGATAGAAGACAAATAAACTAATACTGATAATAAATAGTCAATCCAGTTAAGTTGAGCCGTTCGCTTATATATTAACGCGATGCTCGACTTTTAATAACTTGAAATGACAAACCCTAACCCCATCCTAAGTTTGCGAAAACAGGGATATCAAGGAAAGGGAATGTCACTGGAAGAGTTTATCATAACTACTTATTGTTGGGTCGATGATGTTTTAACTGATTTATTAAAACAACGGCGATTACGTCAGCGAGGAATTAAGCCCTCACTGTCGGATGCAGAAGTCATTACCATGGAGTTAATTGGTGAATTTCAAGGCCTTGATGCTGATACCGCTATCTGGAAATACTTCAAAGAGCATTGGAAAGCGTATTTTCCAGGCATAGGCTCAAGAAGCCAGTTTGCTAAACAAGCTGCTAATTTATGGGCGATAAAACAACAATTACAAAAGCAAGTAACAGCTGAGCTGGGTACTATTAATGATCCTATACATGTTGTCGATGGTTTTCCTTTGCCTGTTAGCCACTTTAAACGTGCAAGAAATTGCCGCCGCTTTAAAGAAGAGGCTGAGTATGGCTATTGTGCATCCAAGGGGGAAACCTATTATGGCTTTGAAGGGCACCTCATTATTGACTTTCATGGAGCCATAGCAGGATTTACATTAACCCCAGCAAGTGATGGCGAAAGGGAAGCTGTATGGGAGTTAACAGAAGGTATGCCGTCAGGCATGTTGTTAGGGGATAAAGGTTATTTGGGGGCTGAATTTAAAGCTGAATTGTTAGAGTTAAAATCGCTTCAGCTAGAAACCCCGGTTAGAGATAACATGATTGATCCTTTACCCAAGTCCTGGAGGAGCCAGCTTAATCGGTTACGACGACGAGTTGAGACAACCATTGGTCAGCTAGTAGAAAGGTTTAATATTCAGCGGACCAAAGGCAGAACCCTGTGGAGTTTGACTAATCGAATGACCCGCAAGCTGTTATCGCACAGCTTATGTGTATTATTTAATAGGAACCAAGGCAATGCCCCACTACAGTTATCTAAATTAATAGGCTGAAAAGTCGAGCATTGCGTTATATTAATAACAAAACATAGCTAGCTACTGGTAAACTAACAAAGTAACTGACAATCACCAACTGATACTCAGCAACCAGTGATAAAAGCTCGTTAATACTCATCAAATAGATACTCTTTTGTCGTTTACTTACTCCATATTAGCCAAAGAGGATGACAACCCAATAGAGTATTAAACTATGCATCTACAGTTAAAACGGTTTGTTACAGTAGTCCTACTGCTATTACTCCTAACAAATTGCAACTCCCATCACTCTTGGCGCTATCTCGCAGACTTGCCGCACAATGAAAGAACCATTTTTCTTGTCAGTCATGGCTGGCACACAGGACTGGTAATTGCCACAAAAAATCTGACCAAAGAGTTAACATTTATTCAAAACTATTTTAATAATAGCCTTTACTTTGAAATTGGCTGGGGTGATAAAGATTTTTACCAAGCTAACCAGGTTACTAGTGCTATGGCATTGAAAGCAGCGTTTTGGCCAACCAATAGTGTACTTCATGTAGTTGGTTTACCTACCGATCCTACCCAATACTTTTCTAGCAGCGAGGTTATTGAGATTAAAATATCAGTTATTGCCCATCAACAACTTAATTCAGCTATTGCTGACTCGTTCCAAAGGGACGCCACAGGAACAATTGTCCCTATTCAAACAGGTCTTTATGGAGATAGTCATTTTTTTAGTGGCAAAGACTATTTTTACCTCACCAACAACTGTAATAACTGGACTGCCAAACAGCTCATCACAGCTGGAGTGCCTGTAAGCAAAATAAGTTTGACAGCAACTAGTTTGGTTAAGCAGGTAAAAAAAGCCAATAAGTATTATCAGTGCTGTATACAGTTACAATAGCGTCCATCTTTGTTTATCAAGTCAAAAATTGACCATGATTTTGCAGACCAAAACTATTAAACACTCATTTATATTTTAATTAAATTTACACTTTTTTTACTTTTGTGATTCACATATAAATTTTTATTAAAAACAAGTAAAACCACAGTTCCAATTATAGTGCTATAGAAGGATTTACTTACAAGCAACATATTATTTTTAATGCATTATTACTGTAGATAGTAGCGAAAACAATGTTCATGCATCAATTGTAAATTTAATTTTCAAACAGTTGTATAAACAAAAAAATAATGCTAGCCTCACTACACCAATAAGGAAAAATACCTACAACCTTATATAAGATTATATATAAGGGATAACTCAAAAAATAAAACTCTTTTATATTTCAAATAAAATAACAATAACGGGGAACTTAACTAATATGAAAATAAATAAAGCTGTCGTACTATTAACTGCTTTAGCTCCTGCCATAGCCTCTGCACTCACTCCAGGTGAAACTCGACGAGAAATAGCCTTAGAATTGGCTGGCAAGTCAGAAGTGTTAGCTTATAGCCTTGCAGATAATAATTACAAGCTGGATTTAGCAGCTATAGCCAAGGCTGTTCCTAATAATAAAAAGCTTAACAAGCTATCTCACCAAGCCAATAAATCTACTATTTCTAAATATGGTGTACAGGGCTACGCCAAAAGTGTTATGCAAGTTCGACTAGTCACTCCCAAAATGACTGACATGGATGCTGATAATGAGGTCCTTATTAGTTATGTACCTGATGGTGACGAGTCTGAATGGTCTGCTATTGAAGCATTTGATCAACAAGGCAATACCGTTTATCTCGATGTTTATAATCAACCCAGTCAACCCGTAGTGGTTATTGGCACAGATGATAAAAAGATTCAAAAAGCAGGCATCAGATTATTAAACGACAGGTTAAGTGGAGCCTCACCAAAAGGCATGCAACGTAGTCGCAAGTCAGATAATACTGAAACCTTAAATACTAGTATATTGAAAAAAATAAACTTAACTTCTGACCAAGAGCCTTGGATTTTAGGTAAAGCAGAAATCTACGCGATTGTTACTGGGGTTTCAGCAGAACGTGATAAGCCGCAAATTGATATTGTTGATATGCCTTACTTAGATGAAGATGGTAAAGACTATCACCCAAATCAGGTGTTGGTGTATTGGGAAAGATACCGTTGGGGAGTCGCAGATATTTTATTCTTTGAACAAGACAGCGACTATAACTATAAAGAACTCGCTAAGCTATTACTTGAAATTGTTGGTAAAGGCTTAGAGCTAGGCGGCATTCCAGAAGCAAAACCCTTTATTGGTATAGGACAAAGAGTGCTTTCTGCAATGAAAGATAGCTGGTTCCAAAATGATGATGATTATGTTGATTCATTTTATGTGCTTGAAAATTCTCGCACATATAATAGTTATGTTGGCGCCAATAGCAATGCGACTATCAGCTTACAACCAAGACAGTTTACAGCATTTTAAATAATACTTTTTTACTTACTACAGTTCTTAACAGAACCAGCCAGGCTTAGTCTGGCTGGTTTTTTGCTGATAACTATCAGCACTCTCAACATGTAGTTCGCAAAAAGTATAGATTAAGCTGCAACCACGCCATGGGGATCTATTACATATTTCGTAGCCGCCCCTTCATCAAAATCAGCGTAGCCATTCGGTGCATCATCTAAAGAAATAACCTGGACGTTTACAGCATCAGCAATATTTACCTTATCCCATAAAATAGCCTGCATTAACTGTCGATGATATTTCATGACTGGACATTGTCCTGTATAAAAATAATGAGACTTCGCCCAGCCTAAACCTATTCTTACGCCAAGTTGCCCCATTTTCGCTGCATCATCAACTGCACCAGGGTCACCGGTGACATATAAGCCTGGAATACCCACACCACCACCTGCTCGGGTTACTTCCATCATCGTATTTAAGACAGTTGCCGGCTGTTCCTGATGATGATTACAGCCATGGCAACGTGCCTCAAAACCAACACAATCCACACCAGCATCTACTTCTGGCACACCCAACACCTGCTCAATCAATTCAGGAACAGTTGCATCTTGACGTAAATCGATAGTTTCACAGCCAAAACTATGGGCTTGCTCAAGTCGAGCTGGATTCATATCCCCCACAATCACACAAGCAGCTCCTAATAGTTGAGCTGATACAGCTGCAGCTAAACCAACTGGCCCTGCACCCGCAATATAAACAGTGGAGCCTGGCCCAACACCTGCTGTTGCTGCGCCATGAAAGCCGGTTGGAAAAATATCGGATAATAGTGTCAAATCACGAATTTTATCCATTGCCTGGTCACGATCAGGGAATTTTAATAAATTAAAATCGGCATAAGGCACCATCACATATTCAGACTGACCACCAACCCAGCCTCCCATATCGACATACCCATAAGCGGCACCAGGGCGCGCAGGGTTTACCTGCAAACAAATACCTGTTTGCCCTTCTTTACAGTTTCGGCAACGACCGCAAGCAATATTAAAAGGTACGGAAACTAGATCCCCTACTGTTAAAAACTCGACATCAGAACCACACTCAATAATTTCTCCAGTTATTTCATGGCCTAAAACCAAGCCTTCAGGCGCAGTGGTTCTTCCCCTTACCATATGCTGGTCGCTGCCACAAATATTAGTAGATACTACTTTTAGAATGACCCCATGGGAACATTTCCGCTTACCTAAGGCCAGTTCTGGAAATGCAATTGACTGAACTTCTACATGGCCTGGGCCCATGTAAACGACACCACGATTTGACGCTGAGCACATAGTTATTTTCTCGCTTTTATTCATTGAGAGCACTATAAGCCACCTTATAATCCTCTCTGTTTATTAAGGCATCCTTATATGCCTCTTGTTTAAGCTATATCCGTTCTTTGGCTATAGTAATCATTCACACAAATTTAAATTTGCACTTATACAAACTAACGCGAGAATATGCATAACCGCTTAGCTGGAAGAGACAATCTTATTGCAATTCAAGACACGATGAAAAACAAAGCCCCTGTAGCCTATACTTACAAGGTATATCATTACTCTGCCGGAGTTGTCTCATGCTTCGCTAGTTAAGCACCTTAGTGCTATCTCTTAGTGCTATCTATAGTAATAACCAGCTATAGTAACGACCAGCTGCTTTGCAGCCTGCAAAAAAGTCGTTTTTAATATCGCATGGGACTATTATCAACCTTACGGGTATTTAAATACCCAGAATATGCTCGTTGGGCTCGATAGCTCTCTTTAAAAAAGCAATATTTGGAAAAGCTAATTGCCAATACAAAATTATTATTGTTAATTGGCAGCGTTCATTAAAAGAGCTAGAAAAATACACCCTTGTATTGTTTCTAGCAGGCCTGTTTACTTTATATTCAGTAAAAAATCTGTCACACACCAAGATGTTAATACTATTAATAATAGCATTAGTTAACTTCATAAAAACTGAAGAATACCAGGCTATTTATAAATTTGATTAAAAATACTTTAGCCCCTCTCTACAATATCATGACCATTGCTAAGTAGCTTCATAAGAAGAATATCGTCATACTCTCTCGTTTATACTAGAATTTAAAAAAACAAAATACCATACCTGTAGAGTATTATTCGGAGCCTCCTCTGTGATTAAACAACAGATGCTTGCCTGCATTTTTATATTAGCTTATTGCAATACAGCTGTATCCCAAAATCAAGCTAACCAACTTACTTTTAATAAAAGCCCTACTAATTTTTATCAAGCTAAAAGGATTCTAAAAGAGATTTATAAAAATAAAACGACCACCTTCTATTGCGGTTGCAAATTTTACTACCAAGACAACAAATTAGTTCTAAATCATCATAGTTGCGGTTATCAAACAAGACAAAACCAAGAACGCGCTAATCGAATAGAATGGGAACATATTATGCCTGCATCTTATTTTGGTCGTAAATTAGACTGTTGGAAACAAGGAGGACGAAAATACTGCCAAAAACATAGTAAAGCGTTTCGGCAGATGGAGGCTGATTTACATAACCTTGAGCCTGCAATTGGAGAAATTAATGGGGACCGCTCAAACTTTGCCTTTGCGATGGTAAGAGGTGAATACCGACATTATGGCCAGTGTGATATAGAAATTGACTTTAAGCATGATAGGGTTGAGCCCAAACCGAGTATTCGAGGCAATATCGCCAGGGTATATTTATATATGGCCAAGAAGTACAGCCTTACATTATCAAAACAAGAGCACGAAACATTTACCAAATGGGCAAAACGAGACCCCATCACCAGATGGGAAAGGAAAAAGGCAGCCCTGATTTCAAACTATCAGTCAGGGCTAACGCCTGTTGATCTAGCTCAGTAAAATGTATACGCCAGTTGAGTGCGTGATGCTGCCTGCAATACTAAACTGCATGGTAATGAATAAAACTGAAAGTTCAGTAGCTTCTGTTTATTGTTGTTCTTGGTAGCTACTTGTCTTAGCTGGCTAAAACGAGACTGACAAGCATAAAAGTCAGTTTCCAACTGCTGTTGGTTCGATAGATAGTTGTTATAAGCAAGCTGTTTTTTGTCAGTAAGTGCTGCACGCCAGATAGCACAACTAATTTCATTGTAGCTTTTAGATGAGCAAAACTTTTCAACACGGTTAATTAGCGAGTCAAAATCACTGGCTTGTAAATCTTTCTGATAAGCCTGTTGCATTTTTTCTTGCCATTGAGAATAAGATGAGCAAAACCAACTACTGGCTTGCTGTTGATAACCACATTGTTGACGTTTATAAAAAAACTCCTTCCAGTGCATGGCGGCAAATACATCATCTTGCTGGAACCGGTTACGGCTTAACTGGGTGTCCCTTTGTTGCTGCCAGTACTGCTCTACTACATACTTTGCAGTATTACATGCCTTAGTTTGCCATACTGCTTCAGCTGCCGAAGGACCTAGTGCCTCATAACCGGCTTGCGCCTTGGCTTCACATTTTAATAAAATTTTCTCTGCTCTTTCTGGGTTAGCTACAGCAGGTTGGTCATCAGGGGAGACACAGCCAGTACTTAATAAAATAGCCAACAATATTAATGATGAGCGATACCACTTTTTCATCACAAACTAAATGCTCTACACTTTAGGGTTGTTGATTGGGCTAAATCTATAAAGCAAATCAGGTACAGGCCCCCTAATATTCAAGAGATGTCCTATATTTTTGCTTTTGGTGCTACCTGTTGTGGGTATCAGTTGCTTTTTACACAAACTGCTGTGTGACTTATACCAACTATTTACCCAGCTATATTGGCTGTTTGCGCGGTTATATTAGCTACCAGAGAGCTAATAGTTATTGCGCACTTACCCATTATTTTTTCCTAGGCACCATTCAGGAAGCCTGTGATAATTATCTCAGACAATACGGAGAATTAATGTGGAAGCTATCGCTAAAAAAAACAACTTAATTAAGTAAACAGATTGTCATAATTATACTTGCAAGATAGGTCAAGCCGTTTTTTTTAACTGAATAGAAAAATTGAGGAAGGCAACAGTATTTTCAAACAGATGCTCAATTAAGCCTCTTCCATAAGGCTTACAGCACAGACTATCAACACAAATGCTTGAGGTATTCATGTCTTGTAATTTTTTATCATCAGATCAATAGCCAAAACAAAGGTTATCCATTACGAACTGTTACTGTTCTTGTCGTAGTTAGTTAACTGGTCTCGCCCCCACGCATTTTGATAACGATTACGAATCGCATCGAGAATCTCTTCATAACTAGGTACTGGAACTTCTGTAATTTCTCCCCCTTGGTCTAAAAAGTCTTCAATTTGCTTTTCGATCTCAACTCTTTGTTTTGCTTTTTCGCTGACCGAAGCATTCACTTTCATTTACAAACTCCTAGCTAAACTTGCTTAATACTTTTAATGATCAAATAATCAATATTTTAGTAAATATCATGATCTCCATGACAGAATGATGTAGCTTCCGCATAGTATTCCTATAGATCATATTTATTATTACTTCAACTAATGGGAAAAAATAATGCTATTGAATCTTCATGATCCTGTTTTTACTCAGCACACCATTAGTGAACCACTTAACTTACGAACATTGAAGCTTTACACAACGTTACATTACGCTTAAGATACTTATTTATTCTTATATTCCGAATAAAAACATAAAGTATTTATAACTAAATGGAATTTACAATAAGGTAATTACCAACATGAACGGACTAACTATTCATTTACCTAACATCAGTCATTTACCCAAAAAAATATAAGGTCATTAAAGCAAAGCTTAGGGTAGATAGGATGAACAGCTTTTGAATCTTACCACTGCTCGGGTCAGTCAACTATCACCTCTTCACTATCAGGTTTTGCAATGTTTAGCATGAAACCACTACACGAAATAAATTTAAATTTATTGGTTTGCCTACACGCCTTATATGAAGAACGCAATGTAACTCGTGCTGCGCATCGACTAAATATGACACAATCGAATGTGAGTAAATCTTTATCTCAATTGCGTCGTATAATGCATGATCATTTACTTTATCGAGAAGACAACACCCTTAAGTTAACACCATTATCTATTGTCATAAGAGATAAAGTAGCTTTTATTGTACAAAATGCCCAAGATGTATTTTCGGCAGGCCTACGTGGCAGCTCTCTTGCTAAGCAACGATTTACTCTTGCTGCCAGTGACGTAAGTGTACGATATGTGTTTCCTAAACTGATGCCACGCTTTATCGAAGAAGCACCCGATGCCTTGATTTCCCTTAGCCCTTGGCACGAATATAACCCCGAGAGCCTGGTACAAGGTAAAGTTGACTTAGCTTTATGTGTATTTGAGGAGGAAACCAACGGCCTGATCTGTGAAAAACTCGGTACCACCGACTTAAGCTGCATTGTTAGAAAAGAGCACCCTGCTACTGAAGGGCAAATGCAACTGGAAGACTACCTAAGCTACCGACATATTGCTAATACTGGCAATGCTAATTATTGGCGCATCATTGATAAAGCCCTGGCAGAAAGAGGCTTACAACGCAATATTGTGTTAGAGATGCCGCTGGTTATTTCTGTAACTGAAGTGGTAGAACAAAGTGATTTAGTGCTTACTTTACCCACTCCACTATGCAGGTTAATCAGTGATAATCAAAATCTTTGTATGATTAATTGTCCAGTAAAAACCCTTCTGGATTATGGGCTTATGTGGCATCCACGAATGGACAAAGATCCAGATCATATCTGGTTTCGCAACCTAATTAGAGATGTTACTTTTGAGACTCCAGAATTTATTAAAAGCTTGGTGGCTTAATTCTTATCCTGAATTTTTATACACCACTCTATACTTATCATGACTCATTTTTAGATGTAAAAATAAAACTGTGTAGAAGCAGACTTGCCCCCAGAAGCTAAGACACGAAGTGACTGGGGTGATAACAGTTAAATGGTAGCGATGATAACCAAGCACCTTTTCAATACCTACTTTAAGGTCTCTATTTACTAAGAGCTAAAATAAGCCTTTTGGATTATAATTCGAACAAAGTATAAAACTTCAATTACACTAGTTGTATATGCTTTAAATTTTGCAGTTATACCATGTCGATGAAAGCGCCAAACAAACTTATCCAAGTCTTGCTGGTATATCTGCTATGCATCTTTGTCAATTTTGCCTATGCAAAAGAGATTATTACCATTACTGGCTCAACCACAGTAGCACCCATAGTCAAAGCCAGTGAAAGTCAATTTCAAAGCCAAACAGGGATTTCAATAATTATCCGCGCAAAAGGGTCAAGTGCAGGTATTGAGGCCGTTGCTAAAGGAGAAGCCAATATAGGCATGGCTTCACGTCCTTTAAGGCAATCAGAGCAACAGCAATGGCCTCAACTTAAGACAATTACACTTGCAGAAGATGCCATTGTCTTAATCGTTAACAGCAAAAATCCAATATCAAACTTAACGAGACAACAAGTAAATGAGCTTTACTCTGGGAGATACAATAACTGGGAACAGTTGGATAAAGAGCTAAATTTTAACTTACTAAAAAACCAACACATTCAACTTATTTCCAAAAAAGAAGGTCATGGGTCACTTAGTGCTTTTTTAAGCTTATTTGGATTAAGTAAACCTAATATCCAAGGGCGAAAAATGTACTTTAAGTCAGCCGATGCTAGTCAATTCAGCTCACTAGGTGCCTCACAAGTAGATACAGCCAAACAAGCGATGACATTGGTAGCAAGGCTTAAAAACTCAATCGCTTATGAATCATTAGGTACATTAGAAACCTTAAAAACAGACCCTCTGTATACTCAAATAAAGATTTTAAATATTGATGATATTAAGCCAACAGTAGCCTCCGTAACCTTAGGTGAATACCCTATAAAAAGGTCGCTGTCACTAGTTATTGATCAAAACAAAACAAATCCGCATGTAACACAGTACCTTCAATATATGTCATCACCCGAGGGTAAAGAACACATAACAACCCATGGCTATATAGCCAAATAAACTATACTCTGTTAGTTATGTATTCAAAAAAAGGCACATCTAGATGACTGCTGCACTGGATGGGCAGATAATACTAATCACATTGATCGCTTCCATTTGAGCAAACCCTACAGCCTCGGCTAACTGCTCTTCTTGCAAACCTGTCGTTTGCCAAGCTATTTCAGCGATAGTTGCCGTATAATCCAAATGTTTTTCTGCTGGTAATGTTGTCATCAACGTTTGATTAGCTGCTCTACTAGCAATATGAATAATTGCAGCAAATAAATCCTGCTCTTTATTACCAGTTGCAGCTAATGCATGCTGCTCAGCAACTGGTATCCACAAGTCTGCTGGAAGCTTCCATAATTTAAGAAGCTCCGCTCCGCATTCAGCCCAACTAAAGCCAAACACTTCTTGCTGCTTTTTCCATGGCATTTCACCACTAGTATCCATCAATACCTGTTGGGTAAGTTCAGCATTATTCTCTAAAGCTACTAATTGCCCTATATCATGCAGTAGTCCAGCAACAAACAATTTCTCTTTTTTTCTAACTTTACAGGCAGAGGCAAGTTCTCTACCTATCAAGCCACAATGAACCCCTACTTGCCAGAAGTAATCTATATCAACGTCTTTTACATTCTCTGAAACCGAGGATACCGCTGAGGTAGCTAAAGCTAGGTTGAATAACTCTGCCATTCCAATAACGGAAATAGCCCGAGAAACTGTGTCAATTTGAGCAGAAAAATTATATAACGGGCTATTCGCCAATTTTAAAATTTTAGCCGTAAGCGCAGGATCTAACATGACTACTTCAGAAATATCATCTACAGTAGCACTGTCGCTCTCAATCAAGTCCTGAAGACGAATCACAATATCAGGTAATGTAAATAGTTCACCTGCTTTCTGTGCAAATTCCAGCGCAGTGGCCATAGTTTTCTACCCCTTATTACTGCTTTAGCTTTGGTTAAAGCATAGAATAAAAAGTATCATCCTACAGCCAGATTAAATTGACTAAAAAAGATCAGAAAGAAGTAAAAAAAACATTTAAATTACTTTTAGCATTAAAAGTCTAGCAAAATCCGTAATTACATATCTCTCGGGCTGTCAGGTCATAAATATCGTATTTTCCAGGTGCATAGTAAGTCTCACCATATGGGCTATACACCTGAAAGATATACCAACCACTTTTATCATTTGCAGCAGGTTGTGCGACATAATCGTTCTTACATTGGCTTTGGATTTCTTTATACTCCCACTTGTACACACTGAAATATTGAGCATACTTAAAGTTTGCCAAGGGATAACGGCCCCAATATCCAGAAATCGTTACTTGGTTATCATTCCCATCTTTCAACCAATACCAGTCACTGCCATCTTCCTTTGCACAATAAACTTTCGTCCATGCTGCATTCGCTGTTGAATAAATCAAACAAGCAGTAGCAAACACCAATCCAAGATAGCTTTTTTTAAATATGTCCATGTGTCATTCCCTTTAATCTTTAAAAAAGATTAAACAGCATAGAACTAAATGAAGAACTATAAATCAGTAATTGTGTATAAATGTGTGAATAGTTGTAATCAATAAGTACAAAAGTACTAATTATCTCTCCCTACTACCTTTGTGCATACAATGAAGAAGCTGTATTAGACAACCTATGCTTAACAATCGAAAAACCAGTAGCATCTATTAGTTAGTTTTTTTCAACTACCCATAAAAGCAAAAAAAGGGTTTTTCTCTTCGATCATTGCTGAAGTTATTGAAGACTTGGATTTTGGCAATTCGTTGGATTGGGTGGCTACAACGATGGAGTACTAGAAAGGCTGGATGACTTAACTGGTCGTACTATTGGCAATGCTGATTTCTTTTCTATTGACGACTTCAAGAAAGTTCAAAATCAAGAACTATATGAACGCTTATTAAATGAATTTCCTGGTTGGTTACGCGAGGCCAAAAGAATAGGTATTCTCAATTAACCTAAGAGGCTGACAACAGCCTCTTGATCTGAATAATGCTCCAAAGAACACCTCTAATCAATGGTTCTAAACATTTAGATAAACAGCTTGAGCAATTTCTTGACATGCCTTGGACAATCCATAGCTCAAGTTAATCATCATCTTCGTCTTCATCATCACTCACTACATCAATTACAGCACCACCTACTTTGAATGGAACCTTAGCAACTTCAATAGTGGCATCAACAGCAGTACCTATAATTGTACTCACACAGCCATTCAATAGAGTAGTGACTAAAGCTAAAGCCAGTATATTGGTAACTGATTTTTTAGATATCATCAAAATGTCAACCCTAGTATAATAAGATTGCAGTATAATGGCTTTTTTAGCTTTCGCCTACTTTGCATTTGATATAAATTTTTCAACTTCAGCATAAAACCTGGATGGTTCGTTTTGCACCCAATGATTAGCCCCTTCAAATCGAACATTATCTAGCGTTTTGATGAACTTAAGAGCCCGCTCACAACCCTCAAGGCTTTTGGAACCCCAGAAGTAAATTTTGGGAATTGAAAGCTCCTCATAAACTCTTCCCCAACTGACAACACCGCGACTATCTTGAGTTGCATGCTGAGAATAAATTTCACTTGCGGTTTCCCCCAAAACAATAGATTCACAGCGCCTGACAGAAGAAAGGTATTTTATTCCAGCACCATGACGCCAAGAAAGTGAGAACTGCTTTGCAAAACCATTTCCTTTAACCCAGTAATCAAATTCCTGTTCATTTAAACAAGAATATTGCTCAGATATTATTTTAGATAAGACAACATTTTCTTCATGCAGCCCACCTTCAGCATTGATAAAGCCTTGAATAATGCCATTTCTATCCAGCTGGCATACCAAAGTTGAAGTATCTCCCCCCCATGAGTGCCCCAACAAAAAACATTTATCAATACCCAACAGCTTAAGTGCCTTTAAAATACGCTTTGCTTGAGTCTCTGTACTATGAGAAATATGTGAGGCTGGAGAATAACCATAACCACACATATCAAACAAAACTAAATTGTAGTTAGGCAACCAATCAATAGCATCAGAGAAGCATAAGTGAGACTCACCCAACCCATGTATGAACACTAAGGTATCTTGCGAGTCTACATAAGTTGAGAATAAGCAATAAAGCTTGTCACCCTCAATCTCTAGCCATTTTTCATTGAGCATATTACCCCCTCAAAGCACTGATAAATATATGCAAGCTAAACTATGCTACAGTACGTAATTTGCCGATTATAACCTAAAGGGTCCTGCTACTGGCTTAGTTTTAGCTGTTAACTTTTTCCTGAATGCTAAATTGAGCATGGCTAATCACTCTCAGCTGACATCAAGCTTGGCTTGAATGAGTTTCAGAGGCTCATAAAACATACATGCACACTAGCCGAGGTGACACAACTATTCTAAGCTTCTAGTAAGCAAGAGAAACAACATGGACTACGAGAATGTTACAGCCCAAACCAATACAACATCCTTTGTATGAACTTCTACAGGATGAAAAGATTAAGGAGTTTAATAAAAAGCGAGCTGCTGGTGAAACATGTGACTTCTCAGGTGGACACTTTCGAGGGCTTGACTTGAGAGGTATAAATGCTGATGGTCTCAACTTTTCAGGCGCTTACTTTCGTGCTGCAGATCTAAGAGGGGTTGATCTTTCCAATGCCAATATAGAGGGTGCCAGTTTTGCTGATGCAAAAATATCAGGCGTTTACTTTCCCAAACAAGTAAGCCCTGAAGAAATTCGCCTATCTGTCGATAAAGGCACTCGTGTAAGGTATCGTTAAAATATCCACTATAGGCTTATGTTCATATACAAAATACAGACTTTTTTATAAAACTCTCTTAAAAAGCCTGGTAATTAACTTACGTTGATTATCTTTAGCGTAATCTACAACCAAAACAATACTAGTCTAATACCTGATCTAATAGCATAACCGTATAATCGTCCACACTTCATTCACAGCTCTTGTATTTTTAAAAATCAACTGGTTTTATTGTGGAATTAAGTGTCGTTTTGATATCTTACACAGTCGCACATGAGTATCAAACAATATAACTATTAGCTAATGATACAGGCTCCAGGGAACTTAAATTATAGGACTAAATTAAGTGAACACTTTATCCAAAGCAGCTGTTTTCACAGCATTATTAAGTAGTACAAGTGTATTTGCTTCAACGTATTATGAGCTGGGCGAAGAAGCCAACGATGCCCTAGCAGGATTATCTGAACACTGTGTTGAAGCATTATTAAAAGTTAAACTAAAAGAAGGCAATTCTTGGATTGGCTCTAGTGCTAAGTGGTATAACCAGAACAATAATTATGGTTATAATTTTGATGTATTTTATAGACTAGGTTTTTCTACTGAAAAATTAGCCACCATTCACCTAACAGGAAAATACATTCCAAATCCACCAGCCGATGCATCAAGCTATAAGTATTCCTGTAGTGTAAGCTGGGAAAAATAAACCACATTCATAATAGTGATTTTTTAGGGCTAGTTTTGCTCCGGCGAACAGGCCCTAAATACCTTCTTTATTAATACACTATCATTTATTTTTTTTACCACATAGATAGTTACAAATATTAAGCCAACAATGCTATCATTAATATTTTGCTACACCATAGTTTTCCATTATTACTGATACTGCCCCATCTATATACATTGTACTCAAGGCTTTCTCTACTTTAGTAATCACCTCTTTCGAAACCTTCTGTGAAAAGACCATATATTGTTCTTTTGTAATAAATGGATTATCAACCAATATAATTTTACCTTTAAATTCATTATTCTTTTTTATATTCCATCCCAACCCAAGATTATGGTAAAACATTGCTTCAATCCTTTTATGTAATAACATCTTGTACCCTTGATCAATCGAGTGCAATGCAAAAATAGTTACTCCTTTAACCATTCCCAATCGCTTTGCAGAGTTAGTGCCTTGTAATACGCCAAAAGCGAACCCTTTGAGTGAGTTTTCACCATTAAACTCAAACGAATTTGTAGTTAGTTTTGCAAATGTATATTGCATCTTATACAGAGGAGTTGAATATTGGTAGATTTTCTCCCTATCCTTATTTTTGGAAAGACACAAAAACACATCCAACGCTCCACTTTTCAAATACTCCTTTAGTCGTGATATTGGCATATCTATATTGATTGATACTATTTTTATATTATTCTTTTCAAGTCTTTTATTCAGATCAGCTATAATATCAACACAAATGCCTTTTGCATTATCATCTTCTATAAAGTATCTCGGAGGCGCTTTTGATTGAAATGCTGTTTTTAGTTCAATCCCTAGTGCAACATTAAAATGAACCGCTCCAATAAGACCAAAAAAGATGAACTTCTCTTTGACAAGCATACGTTTTAACTACTTAAAACTGAATCATTAAAATAGACTAACTTTTAATTGTAGCAGATCCAACAAGGATAGCAGTTTAAAACTCATCATTTATATCAAAAGCCAAAGGGGAAAACATATAGCTTAACTATTCAATTAAATACTATGTCTTTATCCAGACATATACATCACATCCGTTCTTAGCACATATTTCGTACCTTCCGTTAATTTTTCTCCTTCATGCCAGGTTTCGTGGACAAACATCAGCACCTTCCCTGCTTCCGGCTTAACACTAAAACCACGAAAGAGAGTATCACCTCCTTGATAGCCATCATTCAAATAGATTAGAAAACTTAGCCGGCTTTCTAAGCCATCTTCCTTTAAACGACCATCTTTGTGCATTTTGAAACGCTGCCCTGGCGTATACTTGTAAAAGCGAAACTGACGAGATAAGCATTGCGCAGTACAACCATTCAATACAGGAAGCTCAACTTGCTCTAGTATGTGCCAGAACTGTTGAGCTAATTCAGGATCGTTAAGAAAAACCCTTTCGTTATTCCGAACAAACGGCATGGATTTATAGCCATTGTGGGTTCGCAAAGTGGCTTCGTCAAAACCAATATTTTCGGCTTGTTCAATTAGCTGGACACATTGATCACCTGATATAAAATCATCGATTGTCCAGATTCCTTCATTAATATGCTTAATAAACATATAAAACTAATATCTCTTGTATATAGGCCAATCATTTGGATCTATACTTAGATCTTTATCATCAAAGCTTTCAGATTCTATCTGTATTTCATTTCCGAAAGGATCAAGAATACAGGCAGCATATCCACCTGGATGAGAGCACATTAATGTAAACTTTACTCCCTGGTCTCTTATTTTTTTACAATATGACAAAAATTTTTTTTCTAAAAAGTATGTAAATATGGCAATTCGTCTTTGACTTCTATTCTTTTCCCTTATTTCTCTATCCATTTGTAGACGTATCCCAATTTCATCACTTTCTACACATTTAGGTACAAAAAAGTCTCTTTCTTGCTTAAAACCCAAAGTTTCAACAAAAAAAACTTTCGCAATTTCGGCATCATCCACAGGAATAAATATAAATATCTTTGGCATATTAGCAATCTAATTTTGATATTGGTCTTTGGCTTACAGGGGCTTCAGCTCTCGCCTTTTTAATTTGTTTAGATGCCCCCTTATAAACCTTAGCATCCAACTCTTCTAGAGTTCTTAACTCAGTTTTATAAAATGAGCTTCTATGTTTTGCAGCATATTCACCTATATCAATAAATACATAACCTTCTTTATGTCTATCTCTTATCCACTGAGCATTTGCTTCATTTGCAATTATTTCCCAATTTTTTGAGCCAAACCTTTCCATTACCGCCCCAGACTTTTCCATAAGAGATGTCCAGTCTTTCTTAATTGTTCTAAACTCTTCATTTGGTCTGAGTTTCCTCATATTTTTTGCATATGCTTCTACTGCTGCTTGCCCCTCTCCTATGAGTACGTAACTTGCAAGCCCTAAAGGATCAATCCAATGTACAGGATTTTGAACGTAGCTATATAAATTATTACCACCTAACAACCCAATTGGATCCTGATTAATAAACCGCCCTAACCCTGGATCATAATACCGGTGTCGGTTGTAGTGTAGTCCGGTTTCTTCATCAAAATATTGGCCCTGAAACCGTAGGTTATTTTGGATATGCTCAACTTGTTTTCTCGCTACATTACCATAAGCGCGATATTGAACGGACCAGACGATGTTGCCTAGCCCGAATATTTCATCAGATATCAAAGATTCTGGGCATTCTGGCTAAATAGTTTGCTTCAATTTCCGAGAAGCCTTGGTGGTTCCAAGGCTTGAGGGAAATGGAGCAAAATATAACGCCAGAAAGTTCAGAAATTTGATAAACAGACTTGAGTATAAATTATACCAATAATAAAAATGCTAAAGGCTTTGGTATCACTGAGCTACATGGGGTTTTTCTGTGGTTTGATGAAATATTCGGGCTAGCATCACTGATTCCTTGTGGAGTACCTAAATGATCCAGGTGATAAAAATAAACCTGATTATCCTGCACTAACGCGAGTGGTCGAAAAGATTCCAGCTCATATAAGTAGGTCTTATGAATGTTCTGTCTTGTTTCTGAAAGCAGGACATCGCCATTCCAGAGGAATTGGCCGTTTAGAGCCTCATTGTTATAAGCAGCTAAAAATCTAGCAGTCAATAAACTGATTCAATAGACCAAATTGTTAAAGAACATTAAAAACTTGAACGTTAGGTCTTGCTGTGTAAGTCAGCTATTTTCAACACATATTGCTCACTGTAGTATAATAACCCTTTTAAGGTGCCACATTACTTTAAACAGCTTGCTATAAGGTGAGTAGCAATGAAAGACCTAAACCTAGCATTTCTCTATACGTTACACCAAAGCAGGTCGAGCTAAAAATCAAAGTACTTGTCATTTGGAAAAAGCTCTTTTAGTTGGTTTATTGAATCAGAAGTCAGCCTATCTTCATCATAGGCTGAACCCAAGACAGACCTAAAAACGCTGTATTCAACTGTCTCACCTAACGGAAACAGCTCAGATATTTTAAACTTTCTTAAGGGTGAATCCTGCAATAAGATACTTGCTCTTCTTAGTACTAAAATTTCACACCAACGTCCATAATCTGGAATTTTTTTAATAAACTCAACATTAGCAGCCAATTCAACCAATAAATATGAACTAAAATAATCGCTAGATAACAGTAGTTCAAGAACAAGCGACCTTTTCTTTTTTGGGGTTATCTCATTAATAATTGCTTCTAACTGATCAATATTTAAAATTAATGATACCAGCTTGTTAACAAACGTACTTGCTCTCTTATGCTGGATATGCTCAGCATTATGTTCAATGTAGTTCATATATGCTCTATCAAGCAACTGAGCAGTTCTTTGGCTATTTGGAATAACTAAAGCCAAAAAATCCGGTCTCTCAGATATCTCTACAAACTGTTCGTCTACACTTAAACTATTAAAATAAATATAATCCACAATTAACAATCTCTCATATAACTTGGAAGCCCTCTCTTTCCAGCTTTAAATGGTCGACCACCTACTTTACCGCCATTAAACCGAATAAATTTCGCAATTCTTTTTTCTGCATTTCTCAACTTATTAATAGCGGTATTACCTGCTTTAGTAGGCTCAAGAAGCTCACCAAGTGACTTGTTCAACGATTTACTCAACCCTTTATTCGATTCTAGAATTTCTCCATTAGCTTTAATTTTCGCAACTGTTTTTCCTTTTGTATCCTCAACATGAAAGTGAATAGGGTCTGCATGCTCTCGTACTATATCATGATAATTATGTACAACTCTTAGTTTGTCATTTTCTAATAGCACTCGACTAGGCAGTGATGGCTTGCCACTTAACCCTAAAGGATCAGTCCAAGCAATGGGGCTAGGAGTATATTGATATAAGTTATCCCCGCCATCCAACCCTATCGGATCCTGATTAATAAACCGCCCTAACCCTGGATCATAATACCGGTGTCGGTTGTAGTGTAGGCCAGTTTCTTCATCAAAATATTGGCCCTGAAACCGTAGGTTGTTTTGAATATGCTCAACTTGTTTTCTAACAACACTGCCATAAGCCCGATATTGAACGGACCAAACGATGCTACCTCTGGCGTCGCTGATTTCCTGGGGTGTGCCTAATTGATCCAGGTGATAGAAATAAACCTGATTATCTTGTACTAACGCAAGTGGTCGAAAAGACTCTGGTTCATATAGGTAGGTTTTATGGATGTTCTCTCTTGTTTCTGAGAGCAGAACATCGCCATTCCAGAGGAATTGGGTTTCACCAAAGCTGTTTTTTTTACTGATTCTTCGTCCGAGTGCATCGTATGTAAACTCAGTAGTTTGGCTGGCGTTTTCAACTTTAATCAGTTGGTTTGCGTGATTATAGGTATAGCGGGTGACCAGTTTGCCATGCTTGCCCCGTTTTTCGGCGGTTAAATTACCACGACTGTCGTAGGCAAAATGGCGATCTCCTTGAAATAATAGGCGGTTACCTTGGGAATGGCCGTTTGGCTGATCGGTTTGCGCTAAAATAGTACCTGCTGGGTCGTGGGCAAAGCTTTCTTTTATCATGCCATTGACGACAGTTAACCGATCTAAAGCATCGTATTGAAACTGAGTTTCGCCTTTTTTTAAGTCTTTGATTAAGGCTAGGTTACCCGCATTGTCGTATCCGTATTCCCGTTGGATGATTAACTGCCGTGTTTCTCGGCTACCGACTCGATGGCGGGTGAGTCTTCCCATAATGTCGTATTCAAACTGGCTTTCGACTACCCCTTGAATACGATTGACTTCTCGGCCTTGGTTATCACGCCTTACCTGGGTGATCAGCTGGCCGTTTAAGGCGACATCCGTAAATAAACCATCTGGCGTATAGCGGTAATTGATGCTTTGCCCATCGGGCAGAGTAGTGCTAGTGCGGTTACCCAATGGGTCGTAACCGTGGCTGATAGTTTGACTATCTTGGCTTTCTTCGGTGAGTAAGCCAAGGGCATTATAGGTAAAGCTGAGTTTACGATGATTATTATTGGCTTCAGTCAAGCGCCCGGCAGCATCGTATTGAAATGTGCTAACTTCACCATCACTGGTTTGTTTTTCAAGCAGTAGTCCCAGTTTATTGCGTTTAAATTCGGTGATGGGGATACTAGGCTGATCGGGGCTTTCTGTTGTGCTTGTTGTTTCTGTTGCGTCCGCTGTTTTAGGTTCGCTGGTTGGAAGTCTTGGTCCGTCGATATGTTTTATTAGCTGACCAGATTTGTTGTATTCATAATGTTGCTCACGGCCATCAAAACCCACTTCTTGAATTAGATTTTCATTTAAATCATAAATCAGTTGATAGGTTTCACCATTTTCGTTTTTGAGGCCAGTTAGGTTACGCTCGGTATCATAAAAATACTCAAACACTTGGCCAGCAGGGTCAATGCGTTTTTTAACCTGTGCTAGCCCTTCATATTCATACTTTGTGGTACGCCCCACTTCATCAGTAAAAGCGGTAAGCTGTCCTGCGGGGTTATACGCCAGTTTAATCTGTTTGCCATTGGGTAATTGTGCAGCAATTGGCTGACCAAGAGCATCATATTGATAGTAAGTTTGGGCTCCCTGGCTGTCTTGGCTGGCGACTACCTGCCCAAGCTGATCATAACGGTATTGGGTGATTTGGCCTTCGGCATCGGTTTGGCTGACTAATTGTGCTTGTTCATTCCACTGTAACTGCCGTGCATTACCCATGGCATCGGTGATTTGCACAGGCAGGCCAAGGGCGTTGTAATCAATTTGAGTTTGGTTGGCTTCTGGATCAAGGGTTTTGACTAATAGCCCTCGCTCGTCGTATTGACGGCTCCAATGGTTGCCTAATGGGTCTGTTAATGTGGTTGGCCGACCTTCATCGTCATATTCAATCGCGTGGATGTTACCTTCTGGGTCAGTGACTTTAATCAGCAAGCCATCCAGGTTGTATTCGTAAAGGGTGGTATTATCAGCTGGATCAACGGTGCTGACGACATTACCGGCATCATCATATTGGTGTTCAGTCACGCCGCCTAGCGGGTCAGTTTCACTGATGATCTGGCCATTGTCGTTATAGCTATATTGGGTAATGGCACCACGACTGTCGGTGGCCGTGCTGCGATTTTCTTCTGGAAACCAGGCGAATTGATAATCATAAATGCCATTATCACCCCAGTTGCGAACACATTTACCTTGAGGGGTGTATTGATCCCACTCAAAATAAAAACTAAAGCCGCTTTTTAAAGTACGCTGAATAATAATGTGGTTGTTATAAGCGTATTTTTCCCCATGGCCTAGGGCATCCAACACTGCTACTAAATCACCATGGCTGTCATACTGATATTGCACGACAGGTTGGGTATCTGGTGGGGTGTCGCTATCCTGCCCTCGGGTAATAGCAATAATCCGGCCTTGCGGGTCATGATAAAACCAGGCGGCTTGTCCCCAACTAGTGGTCAGTTTAGTGGGTTGTTCATCATTACCATGGGTAATTTGAATAGTATTATCACAGTTATCCCGGATTCCCACTAATTGACCCTGCTTGTTTGAAGCACTGCCGGTTAAGCGGAAGATTTTTTCTGGGCCTTGCTGAGAGATAATCGAAATTAAATCGTTACCTAAATCAAGTACCTGTAGTTTTTCCGTTTGGTTGTAACTTTGACCATTGGCTGGTGGTATGGGTAAGGGGATTGAACGGCCTTCCTGATTGAAATAAAACAGTTGGCTACCTGCTTGTTGAAGCTTTTCACCTAATAGGGTGGTCCAGCCTGTGCCTAATTCGGCCGCTTTATTATTACTGGTGCGGTAGGTGCGATTCCAACTAAATGATAATGGCCCACTTAAGACAAAATCCGTTTGTTCAAGCAACTCTTCACCTGCCACCATACTGATTGGGCAACCATTGGTGCAGGTTTTATTATTGCTGGGGACTTTTTGGCCATTACCGTTTTCACCCGAGGCTTTATTGGTTTTTACGTCGGGTTTTTGTTTGGCTGCAGCGGCTTTTTGTTGTTTAGATTGCTTAGCGTTAAAGTCACAGGATTCACATTTGCCTTTTTTCTGCTTTTTGAATTGGCCTTTGACTTTACCCAAAGCATCGCCCACCATACCGCTCATTTTACTGGCTGCTTTTCCTACAGCTTGCTCGGCTTGATTAGCAACCTTGCCAACCTGCCCTGCCACATTACCTACTTGATCAGAAATTTGCCCAATCACTTTACCGGCTTTTTGCGCAGCAATTTCTGCCACTTTTTCCAGTTTTTTTAACTGTTTAATTCGAGCTCGCATTTTGGCTATTTTCTTGCCAATTTTTAATACTTTACTCGCCGTACGTCCTGCTTTTAAGGGCTTAGCAATAGCATCTCCCACATAAGGGATAACAGATACCAACGATAAAGCACCACCTAAAAAATCCCCACGAGCAAAACTCATACTCGCCCCCACCAAATCAGAGGCAGGTGTTGGGTCTATCAAACCAGCCACATCCACAGCAGCAATAGCCATTTCTGAAGCTTTGGCTTTTTCTAATGTCGCTAATTCCTTTTCAGCATTGGCAAGTGCTAGTTTAACATTCATTTACTTTACTGCTCGAATCTACAAAGTAACTGTTCTTTTAAAAATATTATATTTTAATGCAGTTATTGATATATAATCTCCAAAGTGAAGGGCTATTTAGGCGAGGCCATCAAGCAATGAAGCCCCAGGAGCTTATGTACAATAAGTGACTGGGGTGAATTGCGAAGATAACAAAGCATAAAAGTCATTCACGAAGGAGATTTAATCCCATGCTTCAATATCATATGCCTCCACTGCCGCCTCCCACTCCTCTTCTGTCGTGCTTTCTACCATATATTCAAACCGCTCATCTTCAGGAATCGACTCATCAGTAAGCCTGGCCTTAATCGCTGGCTGTTCTGCAAAATTCGGAGCCACGACAAACATCATCACTACAAAGCTAATTAAGTCCACTTCATCCGTTAGTCCATATTTAGCAGCTTTTTGTAGCCCTTTATAAGTCATTTCTTGTAGATCATGATCAGTTTGTTCTTCAACTAAATCCATGTGTTGTTCTTTTAAATGCTGAACAATTTGCCAGGATAAATTTAATTGTGCCTGAATCTCAAATGCATCGACTTGCTGATCAGTCAGTTTTAACCAAGGCATGGTTAGCTCTGGATTTAATTGAAAATCAGCCCCAGCGACATTATTCAGGTTAAGCCAGGTATTGGCTTCTGCCTGAATATATAACGCTTCAACTGGGCCTAAGAGTAGCTGCTGTTGCTCTGGTTTGCTGGCTCCTAAATAAGCAAATAAAACACGTGGATCAGCAAAGCGAAATAACATCGCTTCACCTTCTGGAGTATTCACTTTAAGTAGGCTTCGCCAGTGATTTAACTGGTTTTCAATTGAGTGTGAAGACAAATAAATTATAGGAAATAAATGATTATTAGCGGCCTCTGCTTGTTCAATGCACCACTTTAAAAACGGGCTATCAGGGGAAACCTTAACTAAATAAGGCGAGGCATCTACCAGCTTGGAAAGCTCTGTTTCCATAAACAATAAGTGGTAGTTTGGTTGCTCCTCTTTTAAAAACAACTCACCAGGTAGTGATTCACTGGCAGCGGGATCAAACAATATATAAATAGCCAGGTTTTCATTTTGATCCAACTGAACTTCAATGGCTGTTTTAATATCATCACATGGGGTCATTTCAACATCCTTAGCACTGGCTCAACTAGCATTTTTGAAGGTGCACTTAAGCTTTTAACTTACAATTTTGTACCAGTGCTTTAGCATTAGTCATCGCATCAGCCAAAGCAATTTGTTGGGCCATACTCGCAAACTGAATCCCTTGATTTTCAGCTGGTGCAGGTGGTGGCGTTGGGGTAAATTTTTGCCCACTAATATCTTTATCAGCTTCTACGGCAGTTGTCGGTGCATCTGGTGAAGCGTTGGTACCTTTTCCTGGCGAACCACCACTATTCAAGCTTACCGTAGGCCCACTCAGGGTAACCCCTGAAGGATCAAATTTAATAAATGAGCCACCGGCTTTAACCGTTAATTCCATTGCGGCATCAAGCACTGTTTTTTGACCACTTTTAAAGTGCACTTCTGAGCCAGCTTCTTCCAGATAATTATTGCCTACTTTTAATTGGCGGCTTTGCCCAATGGTTTCAGATACTTTTTGTGCCACTTTATTAAACTGACTGACATTCACCTGATGATGACTATCAGCTTTTATGTACTCAAAACGATCTTTTTCAACAATTAAATGGCGGTCGACCTCAACATGATCACGGCGGTCGTTTTTCACCCGAATATCCATGTCTTTTTCAGCATGAATGAAAACCTGCTCTTGGCCTTTTTTATCTTCAAACCGAATTTCGTTAAAGCCTTCACCCCCCAACGAGCTATTGGTTTTAGTCGTACTGCGGGTCTTATGCTCAGGCAAATCATAAGGCGGCATGCTTTCACCATTATAAACCGAGCCCATCACCAATGGCCGATTAGGATCACCATCGATATAATCAATAATCACTTCATGACCAATTCTCGGTAGCTTAAAAGCCCCCCATTCACCACCCGCCCAATCTTGGTTGACTCGAATCCAACAAGAGGTTTTTTCATCTTGCTGACCTTCTCGATCCCAATGAAACTGGACTTTTATTCGGCCATGTTCATCGGTATAAATTTCTTCACCGGAAGGGCCAGTGACAAAAGCCGTTTGGGTACCATCAATGGGAATAACTAAAGGCTGCTCTCCTTTTGGGCGAAACGGCGTATCAGCCACTATTGCAAAATATTCATTACTATAACTACTGCCTTGGTCACCACTGGCACTATCAAGTGACTGAGTTTGATATCCAGTGTGGCTGACCTTTTTAACCAAATATTCTTTATTGAATTCTTCTCGCTCATAGCTTGTTAAAGCAAATAGGTAACCTGGTATTAAACGGCAGCTATTACTCACCCCTCCTACGGAATAACGCTGCGCTTCATGCGCCTCTGTTTTTATTTTTGCATAACGCTGTCCTTCAGCTTGCTCAGTATAATTACCAGGGAAATAAAACTGTTGCAACTCACTAAGTTTTTCACCAGCTTGCTCTACTTCCAAAGTCATTTTTGGCTTTTCAAAGTTATAGTCACGAGTGACTACTTTGCCTGGCACTGTTTTTTCTTGACTCCAAAAAGTAAAGGAAACATCCGTTTCTGCCATCAATCCTGATCTAGGATGATACTCCAGCTCCTCCAAAGGGATTTTTTGAAAAACGGGCTTAGCATCCCCCATTATCATCACATGTTTATCTTCTGAATGTTCAAAGTGATAATGGATTCCCTCTTCTTCCATTAAACGGCATAAAAAATCATACTCACTTTCATTATATTGCAGGGTGTAAACTCTGGACTGATAATTGCCTGTCAACTTCAATTGATAGTGTTCTTCGGTTATATTGGCTTCATCCAATACTTTCTTAATAATTTCAGGCACAGACAAATTTTGAAAAATCCGTGTACCGATGCGATGCTGTAAAAACCAAAATTTAGGAACAAGCACCAACTGATAATGGGTGAGCTTTTGCCCCCAATACATATGTGAAAACGAGGCAATTTCACCATGAATAAAACGAGGGCTGTCTGGATCTTGAATTACCATTAACCCCGGCTTACCCACGAGCTCATCACCATCAATATTTTTGTCTGCACTGACTACTTCAACAGTGAAGTTGAACAGCCCAGACATATCCTCTTCGCCTGAAAACTGAACAACACGGCAATCCTTTAAACTGGCTACCTGAATACTAAAAATGCTTTCGTTTGCTGTTAATGCCATTACTCTTTCCTTATCAGCAAGGAGACTACCTCACTGAAAAACCCAACTCATAGGGTGTTAGCCCGACTGCCTTTTCATTTAACTGATAGAGTTTTACAAGTCACTTTTCGATTATCACTTTTTGCTTGTTTACATTTTATTGTAGTCTCATTTAACTTATTGTGATCATCACTTTACTGCTGTAACAACAGGCTTCGCAGAGTAAATCTCAACAAGTTCCTGTAAAAATACTTCGCCTGCCAGATATTCTTGCCTTATGCTACCATCCCTATGCATTACACTTAAGTTAGAAAAAAACACAATGAGAAACTGTTGTATCTGATCAAGCTTTATACGTATTGGAAAGACTGATGAACACTGCCTTTAATATAACAACTCGTTACTTAGCTTTTGGTTTGTTATCCATCGTTATCAGTGGCTGCGGTACCGGCGCTAAAAGCTATCGCCCGGTTGGCGCCTCTGAACCAGCTAATGTAGTGGTCCAAACCAAAAAGCCTGCTCCTGTCAGCCAACCACAACCAACAAGCTCCCAGCCAGAAACTCAACCTCTTCAACGTACTGAAAGTGATGTACATTACATCAGGCCTGGGCAGTCAGCACCCGATTACCGCCAACCGACTAGCAGCCGTCGCCCACCTCCAAGCAGCGCAACTCGCCAGCCATTTAGTAACAGGCCATCTTCTTATACAATTAACAAAATTTCTAAAACCGTTGCCGTACACTGTACCAAACAGCAGCTAAATCAACCCTTGCAATTTAATCGCGGTAGTACTCAACAAACCTTCTGTAGCTACCAGTTTCCCAAACACTGTGGCAACCATCGATTTAGTTTGATTGAATCAGGTGCAAAACAAATTTTGGTTTATCACGATCAACAACTGCAGCTTAATTTGTTAGATAGTCTAAGCCTAAGCAATCAATCAAAAGCAGGGGTTTGGGATTTAGATGATTATGTCAGTTCAGCGGCAAGCGATGTATCCAGCCTATTTAGCAGTGGCAGACAAGACCAGTTAGTAGGAAGGATTATTCAAGCCTCCGCGAGAGACAAGCAACAACTGGCAAGCAATTATATGAGAGCTGTCAGCCAAACAGCCAGTTGCTTCTAGTCTTTTTGCTATCCACAGAAGCCAACAGATATGGGGTAACAGGGTATTCTGCAGCTGCTGTCGGGAACAGCTTTAGCTCTAAAGGCCAAGGAAGGCCTTTTAGAGCGGAGGAAGAATACCTTGTTACCCCTATATCACACACCAAATTATTTTAGGTTTTTAATACCCGCCAGTCATCATGCCCCTCAGTACCACACACTTCGTGAGTCCAGGTAATTTTCCGATAAGTAAAATGAATATCTTCAAGATGGGTAAAGTGGGCTACACCTGGATCTTGGCAGTTTGGCATTGAAGCATTTATTGCCACAATAATGGCATCCTCTAGCTCTATGGTGAAATAATGCTCCTGAGTGCCTTGGGCAGAAGTACGATACCAATCGATCTTACATTTGGGCAATTTTTCACCACTGGTCAGCGCGTTGTAAAGTAAAGGTGAACTTTTATCAAATACTTTGGTAATCACTAACGGTTGGTGAACCCGTTGGCCCGTTGGCTGACCACTTTGAGGGTCTCGAGGTAAGATGACATCATGACGAAATGCTTCAACCAAAATCTGATCTTCATGGCCTTCTTGATAAATATTCCCCACTGAATCCTCAGTGAAGGTGCCTGCTGTGATTAAACCTTGCTTTTCGCCTTCAATGGTCATATACGCGGGAGTTGGCATAGTCTATTACCTTTCAATACAGCTAACTATAATCGTTAAAAATCACACAGCCCCTATTAGTTTCTCAGTCAAAGGTAACCAGTTTAGTCAAAGGCTAACCAATGCCAAAGCGAATGGAATAGCGGCTGCACCGACGACAATGGTTGAATAACAGTGTAGACGCCATCAGGAAGAGCGCCACATCAAAAGTTATCAGCACTGAGTGTGCTAGCACTCTGAAAAAAAATTACATCCAACCCCTTATCTATTTAATAAATTAACAATTAAAATCAAGTTTATGCTGTTTTATTGTTTATTTAACCAACCTGATAAAAGTCTTACAGATTTGTCTTTTACAATAATTCATAAGTAAAATGAAATTTACATTCTTTACAAAACACCAACCAAAATATAGCCAAAGCGAATGGTTTTTAGGGGAAGCCGTTGAGCGATGAGTTCCAGTAGCACTTTTTATATCAATTAAAGTAGCTACCGCAAGTCTTGCTGTATCAGACTTGCCCCCATGAGTTTATGTTTTTATAAATGATTGGGGTGAAGACAGTTTATTGCTCCTGTATAAACTGCATTCACACCATCCTTGGTGCTTAGCAACAACAACAAACCCTAAAAATCATTCGAGAAAGGTATAGTCACTTTTTGATGTTTATAGATTTAATTAGCTAAGCTTTAGTCTATACAGTCGAACATTTATCAATCATAACTATTCTTTTTATTATATAACTAGCTACGGTTACACATCAGCTAGTAAGAGCCACCAATCAACGCTATTTATTTTTAGACTCTAGGTCACCTCTAATACCAAAAATATAGTCTAACAATCTTGTTGTAATAAATTGTGTAACAAGCCTGACTAACCAGAGCAATAATAAAAATAAAAAGGAAATTATAATGAAAAAAATAACCTTACGATCTTACATTTATCTGTCTTCTTGTTTATTAGCTCTTTCCGCAGCAAAACCAGCTCTTGCTGAAATAGGTTTTAGCCAACCTGATCGAAGCCCACCTACAATTGTCGGAGGCTCTCCAACATCAGCAGGGGCTCGCCCTTATCAAGCCATGTTACTAATGAATGGACGACAAGGGTGTGGTGGCACCTTAATTGATCCTTATTGGGTTTTAACTGCGGCTCACTGTATTGATCAAGCTAATATTTATAACTTAACCGTTCGGGTTGGAGCAACACGGGTTAATAATAGTAGAGAAGGCCAAACTATTCCTATCAGCCAAATTATTATTCATCCATATTGGATGGGTATGCAAAACATTCGCAGTGGCTGGGATATTGGTTTAGTGCGTTTATCCTACCCTGCTGATTCACGTTACATACCCGCGAAACTTCCCACTAATGAAGTCATGAATAATACGGCTTCTGTAGGGCAGTCTGGGGTAGTTTCTGGATGGGGAGCAACTTATCACGGCGGTCAAGGTAGCAATCAGCTATTAGCAGCTTCGTTACAGATTATTTCTAACCAAGCCTGTCAGCAGCAGCTTAGATTCCCCGTACCAAACTCAGCAATTTGTGCAGGATATTCTTATCCTTCAGCTTGCAATGGTGACAGTGGAGGACCTTTTGTTACTTCTTATCAAGGCAACTTCTATAGTATAGGTACAGTTAGCTGGGGGGAAAGATGCGCAAGCACTAGTGTATTTACCAAAACCCATAGCTACAATAGTTGGATTACTCAACAAACGGGGATAGTTCCTTAATTACGAACATTTCGCTATAACTTAAAAGCACTGGTATCTTGAGTTATACTCTACTGGGCATAACCCAAGATACCGACATATATCGGACCTAGTTATTCAGTTAGCTGGCTTTTTTTATCTCTATTTGCTTCGTTTTACTGTCAGGCAGCTCTTTTCTAGGTAATGATATGCATAAAACACCATTTTTAAACGATGCATTAATCTCTTCAACATTTGCATCTTCTGGAATTGCTAATATTCGCTGGAAGTGACCATAGCTTCGTTCTACTCGATAAAGATGCTCCTCTTTGTCTTCTTTTTCATGTTTCTTTTCGCCACTAATAATTAATGAGTTATCTCTCATTTCAAGTTTGATATCTTTTTCATCAACACCAGGGACTTCCACACTAATTAAGTATTCCTTGTCCTTTGCACTAATATCAATATTTGGTTTAAACATATTATTAGGCAGCTTTGACCATTCCTCTGAAAAGTTGGGTAAGCCAACTCCTTTGAACATACTGTCAAATAACCTATCTACATCCCGATGGAATTGTATCAATGGATTTGCCATTGGATCACGGGGACTATTAGCGCTTAATTGCTTATTGTCTCTCTCTTCTTCTTTTTTTAGCCAATTCCAGGGGATTAAGTTTTTAACATTCATCACATAGTCTCCTTTTATTAGGTTAATACCAGTCAAATAAAGACATGCTATAAGTCTATTTTTTGTATCTATTCAACTTAGGACTATTCCTCCTTTTAACTAATTGATTGAATTACAGATAAATATACCTACAATTACTCGCCATCATCATTATTATTGACTAACACGAACACTGTTATACCTTCGGAATAGTAACAACAACTTCGTGTTTTTTATTATCTAGCTTCATCTTTGCATGATCCACTGGTTCCATTAAAGTAATAGACTGAGAAAACTGGCTTGTATAGAAAAGCCTACTCTGCCGGTTATCTTGTTGACTTTTAACTTTTCCATTTATAGTCAAGAAGTTGTCCTTTAATTCTGTATTAACTTCAACATCTCTCTCTTCAGGAACCGATATTGTGACTTTATATTCAGTTTCCGTTTCATCCATTTTAATTTCAGGATTTGAACTAGAATAACCAAAACCTTGCATATTAAAGAAGGAACTATCTGGTAACATTGCCCTCATGACATCATCTAAACGTTTTTGCAACACTGAAAAATGACCAGATGGATCCCAATTGTTCAACCATGGATCAATATCTTTAGGCCAAGGTGCTGGAAGTGGTTTGACTATGGTATTTGATGTAGCAGGCACACTAGCCTCAACTGTTTTAAGTTCAGAAGACAGCTTCCACGTAGTAAAAGTCAGTCCCACAATTGCAGCAGCACACAAGCCAATAACAATATATAGAACTCTCACTCGCTGTATATTGCTCACAACAACCACCTCCTTAAATATAATTTATTTTCAACAAATATGATGGGTTCTCTTACTATGAGTTCAACTGGGAAATATATGATTTTTTATTATTTTAATATGGCTATAAATGACTATATTTTATAAAGGGTATCTTTAGTTGTTCGATGTAGTCTTTTGGTCCGCTCACAATCAAAGCGTTGGCTTTACCTTATGCAGGCTCGCAATTCAGTAGCCGTGCCAGCACATTCGCTTTGATTACACTTTACTAAGCTCACTGAGTTAACTTCTGATACTTTTCTTTTGTTTTAAGCAATAAACGGCTATTGGGGTGATATTGTAGGCCTTTATTAGTAAACCGAATGGCTTGTTGATAATCACCGGCTTTGGCATGGTGCTCAGCTAAATTATGATACAGTTTAGCCATATACTCTAGTGAGTCTTTCAGCATAAACTTATCATTTGCACCAAGCAACCGACGTAATTTTTGATACGAACGCTCAGCACCTTTTTCATCTCTTGCCTTTACTTGAATAGCAAACTGAGTCTTTAATGCTTTCACTTGTGCAGATCGATTAGAGGCTTGTAACTCTGCTTTATAAGCAGCTTCAGATGCCTTTAGAATCACTTGCTCGTCAGACAAACCAAATAAATTTGGCGCTAAATTATAAGCTTTTTTTAGATTATTTCGGGCAGCTGAATAGCGTTGAGCTTGGCGCATTTGCTTAGCATGCTCTAAATAAGCTAAAGCCATTTGCTGTTGAATACTCATCAACCAATCATCACCATTGGTTAATTTTGACTTGACGGCCAAATATTTTTGCTCAAGCTCCATACTCCAGTTGTCATGACTGAATGGCTTTCGTAATAATTGCTCAATATCATCCTTAATATTTTCTAGGCTATTACTCGCTAAAATATTATTTACCGAGCTACTGGCGGCCGCTTGGGCATCCTGACTTCGCAACACTTTGATGCTATCAACTAAATTAATTAAACGCTTATCTTCTGGATAAAGTAAAATAGCTGTCGCCAAAATTTTATCAGCTAAATCAACGTTACCTTTACGAATTGCTTCGGATGCAGCAGAACTATAAGCAATAGCTAGTCGTGGGTCAGATAACATAATATGCTCAGGGTCTATTTTTCTCACCACTGCAATTATATCCAAGACATCTCGCTCACTTTCTTTTGGATATATTTTATTTTCATCCAGTAACGCGTTAAATTCCTGATAAAAACTATTAATTAACTGATCTTGACGAGCTTGAAGTTTATCAAATAATGCATTTAATTGTGCAGAGTCTGGATAGTAGCGTTTACCTTGAGAAATCACATTTCTTGCCCCAGCAAAGTCAAAACGCTGATTTACGGCGGAGATATGTTGCATAGCTTTAGCTTCTAATAATTCTAATATTGTTTTTTTCGCTTCTTCGATTATTTTTTCTTGAACATTTGACTCTTCTTGCTCAATTAAACTAAAAGCTTCTAACGCCCGCTCAGACGGTAATTGATGTATAGCACGAATAACCTCGTTAGCCTGTTGATTAGCAAGAACTGACTTAACCATATTATAACCAACAGGGGCTACTCCTAGTACAACAGCCACTAGTACACCCACCAAAGTCAGCGCCTTTCGTTTAGGTTGCCCAGCAAACGTGCCTATAAATGCTTCTACTGTGTTAGGTCGGTTTTCTTTACTAAATGCTAAAGCACTGGCTAAGGCTTTCCATTGATTACTAGAAAGCTGCTTGATTTTAGCCGGTTGTTTTTTTTCTTCTCGCGCCTTTAAGGCTGATAATTTATTAAAAGGATGCTTGCCAGTTATACATTCGTAAATTACACAAGCAAAGGCATACAAATCATCTCGTATATCCGGTTCTTGCCCTAATAGCATTTCCAAACTGGCATAGGCTGGGGTTAATGCACCTAACTGGCCTGCATCAAATAGGGTCTGGTCACCTTCACCATGGCCTTGGTTAGAGGCCGCCCTAGCGATACCAAAATCAAATACTTTAGCAGTGCCATCGGTGAGTACAAATACGTTACTGGGCTTAAAGTCTGAATGAATAATTCCTCGTTTATGGGCATAACTCAAACCACTGGCTACACTGCGAGCTATTTTCAGCATTTTCTGCATAGGCATGCCATCCGGGTAATCTTCCCGAATTAATTCGTCCAAGGCTTTACCCTGCAACCATTCCATGGTCATAAAAACCACGTCATTTTCTCGATCAAAATCATAAACAGTGGCAATATTCGGGTGTGCTAGCTCCTGAGCTTTACTGGATTCTCGTTGTAAAGCCACCAGCGATTCTGGATGCTGACGAAACTCTTCATTTAATACTTTAATAGCTACATAAGGCTGTCGATCATTGGCTTCCTGTTTGCGTCGATCCAGTGCTTTATACACCACCCCCATACCACCAGAGCCGAGTACTTTGGTAAGCTCAAAGCGTTCTTTAAGTATTGAGCCAATCCCTATAGAGGCCCTACGAGGACCGCTACTAGGAAAGCTGCTATTAGTCAAAGGCCTGGAAGTAATTGGCCTACCAGATAATTGAGTAATATCATCTGGTGGTGCAGGAGTACTTTGTACGGTAGATTCACTGTTAGCTAAAGAAGCAGCCGTATGCTGACCAGTAACGACTGTTTTATCCTCTACTACTTTCTCATCTGCAACTTTATTTTCAGTTTGATTAATGGCAGCTGCTTTGTCTTGCTGACGGGGAGGATGGGTAACAACCGTTTTATCATTATCAACTAATTGCGTTTTGTCATTGTTTACCAGCTCGGTTTTATCTTCCTGCACTGAAGGCCGACCATTTTTTTGCTCGTCAACACCATCGGTTGGCACTTCATATTTACTACCTAACTTTATTTTTTTATGCTGTGTTTTATCTGATGCCATGTGTATTACTAATCTATTAAATGGAAGAGGACCGGGGATTTTTTAAAATTCATCTTCTATAGACATTTCTTCATACACATCAATTACACTCACTGTCACATTATCTTTGGCCCGCCCAGCTATAGTTTGCTCAATCAATGCTGTCACACACACTTCAGGGGTTTCATGATCCAATGCAGCTTTAATTTCTGATGCAGGCAACTCGCCATATAATCCATCACTACACAATAACAAACGATCACCGGGCTCTAAATCAAAAACATTAACGTCTACTTTTAAATCAGTTTCAGTACCAACAGCACGAGTAATCACATTCGACTGTGGGTGAGTAATAGCCTCTTCAGCAGAAATGATGCCATTATCCACCATTTCCTGAACGACAGAGTGATCATGACTGACTTGGTATACTTTATCGCCACGATAGACATAAAGCCGACTATCACCCGCCCAAAGACAAGCACACTCACTCTCAAACAAAAAAGCAACAACAACTGTACTGCCAATAACATGATTACCTGGCTTGATCGTAATATCTTCCTGCAATCGCCGATTGACTTCTTTTAACGAAGTGACAATCTGTTCAATACCTTCATCTAGCGACCTTGCCAATGGCAACTTTGCTAGCGACTCTATAATTAAGCGGCTGGCAACATCACCGGCATAGTGCCCTCCCATTCCATCAGCGATTGCCCAAATATTATTTTCTTCACCGCTGTAATAAGCATCTTCATTAATTGCTCTCACATTTCCTGGGTGGGTATCAGCTGCAGACTGAAAACGAAGCTTGCAAGACATAGTTAGGTCGTTTTATTCCATAAGAGTGGCAGAGTCAGTATGACTGATTGCATTGCCTAAGTTCAACCATCCTCCTTCATTCCACATTCCAGTAAGTAGGCTAGTAAATGCAGGTAACGCTGGAAGCCCTTCGCTACATAAAAAAGCAGGTTGAATTTGGGTAGTCCCTTGCGACCACCAAAAACTGTAGCTGTTAAAAAGCTTATTAATTAAATACTCTGTAATAGCAGGCATTGCTTGTAAAGGGCGAGCTTTTCCTGCATCAAGTGTCACTTGTAAATGAGGACGGCTGTGCATTTTAGTGGTTGAGCTGCCTGCAAATAAATCATCCACCTGTCGTATTGTGGGGTTGCCTAGCTTATTAAGATCCTGCTCCATGGTTTCTAAATCAAAGTCATCATCCAGTACGCTATAGGCAATATCTTCTAACCGTTCTATCCAATAGCCACACTCTGCCATTAATTTCATCGGGCTGACTTTTTGTTGAATATGTCCGGCAAAGGTTAAGGGAAAATAACGCCCCACTTTATCCATGCTAGGGATAATTACACCATACCAGATACCTTCTCCACAAACCCCATCGGACAGCAAAAAGCGCCAAACTGGCGCATTTAAGTACAACGTCAGCCATTGATCAGCAAGCACTTTTTGGCTATGAGCCATCCCTCCTTGAAGCCACTCATCCCAATGATCTAAAAACTCCCGCGGCAACCGGCGAGAGATAAAGTCCCCATGGGAGGGGAGCTTGCCATAAAAGCCTGTTAACAACATAGCTAATCACTCTACCTTTTTCATTACCCACTGCGTAGGGTAATTTTATAATCTGTTTACTGCTCGATAACTTCTCAATAATCGGCTGTTAAACGGGTTAATAACGCTGTTTGCTGATATTTCATAATCCGCTCGTCGTCCATCTAACTGATAGGAGACTCTAAAACGATCAGCAATATTGGTATTAGATACTTTAAAGTGATCCATCATTCTAAAAAATGACCAGATACCTTTTTCTTTGTAACCAACCCGCAAGCCATTTAAGTCTTCAAAGATAATGCCAGACTCATTTACACTATTATCAACAGGCCATACGAGTCGTATAGGTACTCGCGGTCCATGTCGATAGACCAAACGTTGACCATCAATATTCAGTTGAAATTTACCAATATTGGCATCCAAATAAACAGGCTTCATTGCAAACTTAACATTGGGCTGTTTAGAGCCATCGGGGAAAAATACCCGACGAATTTTATCGGATGTTTCAAACTGTTTTAAGGCCCGACCACTAATTCTGATCGACTGGCCATCAACCTGTTTAATACTCCAGTTACGGCCACGAGTATTCACAAACGGCTTGATATATTGCTGGAAGAAACTGTCTTCTACACCACCAGGACGATAATACTCTGAGAAGTCGCGCAAAGTGACTTCACGCTGGCTGTTACCAAACAAAGGATAACGGCCATCGAGTCCTTTTTTATACAAAGGTAACACTGTATTAGCATAAATTTGATTTAAATAACCATTGGCACCACCAATCATTAATCGCCAGCTTTGATCAGCAATATCCATTAGCCAGTGTTTAATAGGCTCTGGTGTTGTTGCAGCGATAGTACGAATTTTACGAATATGCTCATCACTGCCACCAATTTTACTTTTTGCTGCACTATAGGCCGCTTCTGCTGGGTCACTGCTTTGGGCAATGGAAGCCACATAACCTTTTAATCCTGATAACGCATCGATAATTCCATCTAGCTCACTATCACGCTTACCCGTTGTATCACTTACCTGGTTAACATCACGAAAATGCTTTTCAACCGGCGTTGCAATGGCTCCACTGACTGCATCAGTTTTTATATCGGTGGTTTTGGCCACTTTTCCTGCCACTCGTGCTAGCCGATCAACTTTAGGCGTACGAATACGAGCCGCTTTTTTCACTTCATTAGCTTGTTTGAGTTTGTCTAAATTGCCCGAAGTAAGCAAAGACAACTGGGTATTTTGTTTAACATCATCCAGCACTTGTCGAAATGGCGAATAACTACCTGTAATTTGACTAAGTTGATTAGCTGCTTCTGTTAAGTTGGCAAACGGTTGTAAACGCAACTGATTCAAACCTGTATCCCAGTGTTTGCTATAGTCAGCAAAATACAGATCCTGTACCTGATCATGAAACTGTTTTATATCAGCTGGACTATAGTCCGTTTTTGAAGTACCCAATACCCAGTTATCTTTAGCCAGCTCAGTTAAGTATTTAAAGCTTTCTGGCTTAAAAGTACGATAGTAACCATCATAGGTGTATAAGTTAGGTATTTTGTAGTCAGTACTTTTAAATACCTTATTAATTTCTTTGCCTAAAACATCTTCAAAACTACGGTAACGATCAGGTTTGATATAATCTTTTTTAATTTGCGAATAAACCTGCACTGGTAGTGGTATTTTACGCAATTCATATCGAGCCCTTTCCACTAAGTCATTGTCCAACTCAATAGACTCAAAGCCACCTGCAATTAAATCATCCAAATATTCTTTAAGCGTATTCTGCTCTTTAGCCTGACCAGGCAAAGTGGCCTCCCAATCCAGTGCCATCCAGTTTTTAATAAACTCTTCATTACGCCGCTCAGGCAAACCCAACATCAAATAGGCTTTTAGAGCCAACAATAAATATTCTGGCTCATTAAAACCACTACGCATTTGTTCTTCCAGGCGTCGCTTTATAGAGGGTAAATACACTTCTTCTAATTGGTTGTAATAAGCCTGCTGGGTAACCGGCTTTACTCGATTACCCTGGTATAATCCCAAGCGCTCAGTGAATGCAATATTATCTGTATCAAACACCTCAATGGCTTCTTGCAATGGAGAAATAACCGGGATTGTATCTACCTCACCATAATGCCGAGTGAGTTGCTTTTTACCTTTTGCAAAGTCCTCTAACTGGTTTTCAACATCATTTAATTTCAGCTCGTTTTGGGTAAAACTGGTAGACCAGGCAAAAGCCCCTAAAGCAGCTGTCCCTACTACTGTGCCATATGAAGCACGTTGTACCCATAAACGCCCTGCTTCATAACGACGATTAAGCCCAACTAAACCTGCCTCAGCAAAAATTAAATCATTAAGTAGACGGGTTATAAAATAGCTTCTACCGGTTCCTGCTGCGTTAGGCTGAACAGCCATCCCCATTTGGTTAGCATAACTGTCTACCACGCGATCAATCATGGTGACATTCTGGGTACCACTGGTGAAGTAAAAACCTCGAATATAAGGCTTATCATGAAAACGGGAGCCAGAGAAAACTTTCTCAATAAAATCGCTAACAACTGGCTTTAACTGTTGCATTTGCTGACTAAAGGTTAAAATTCTACCCCGACGATTAACATCTCGCTCTTGGTGAATTTTTGTCAGCATTTGCTCATCAAGTCGTTGAACAAGTCGATCAAATCCTTGGTTGAAAGACTCAACTACATTAAACTCGTCTTTTTCTGGGAAAGTGGTTCCCCATACTTGCGCTCGTTCTTCACGACCTAAATCTTCAAAAAACTCATTAAAGCCAGCAATCAAATCACACTTGGTAAACATGAGATACACTGGAATTTTCATGCCCAGTCGTTTATTCAACTCTTGTAAACGGGCTTTAACCGCTTTGACATGAGCCGTTGTTTCTACTTCACTTTGTGCAGCCAAATCCTGCAGGCTAATTGCTAACACCACACCATTGATTGGCCTACGCCGACGATTTTTCTTCAGCATATCTAAAAAGCCTAACCAGGCTGTTGCATCAACACTGGCATGGCTATCTTGAGTAGTATAACGACCTGCTGTATCAATCAGCACGGCCTGATCAGTAAACCACCAATCACAATGACGAGTACCTCCAATCCCTTTTAATGCTTCTTTACCAAATCGTTCAGCTAATGGAAATTCCAACCCTGAGTTCACTAACGCAGTGGTTTTACCACAACCTGGTGGGCCAATAATAATATACCAGGGTAACTCATAAAGCCCTTGGCCTTTACCACCTTCTGTCTTTTTCAATACTTCCAGTGCTTCTGAAAAACGCTCTTGTAAAATGCCTAACTCTTCTTCCGACTCATTCCCCATATCAAACTGCTGAGAAGCAGCATCAGCTTGAATACCTTGAATAAATTCATTATTTTCTTTTCTCGCCTTCATTGACAGACGAATATTATTAAGCCCCCACAAAATCAAAATAGCCATAATAATCAGCAGGCGTGTCACTTCTCCTGCTAATGGCTTTTTCTCAGCAATGGCAATTAAAGGGCCAACAAACCAAATTAAAATACATAAGGCTACCACTCCAATTAAGGTGATTACCCATTTTTGTTTAATAAAATCTATGAATCGCTTCATGAATACTATCCATTAAAAAAGCTCATTAAAAACAGCCCATTAAAAAAGCAGATCATTAAAATAACCAATACAGCCCTTGGGTTATCAAGTTATTCTTCTGGAGCAATATCATCTTCAGCTATTGCTGGTTGATCTTCAGTTGGTTTTGCCTCAGCTTTGTTCGTTTCTGGTTTTTCAGGCTCAACCTCTTCAGGAATTACACGTCCCTCTTTTACCAGTGGTTTAAACCCTGTTTCCAAAGCCACCGTTTCTTTATTAAGGAAATAAGCAAAGCCTGAATACATACCCAATACAATTACCGCACCGACAACTGCAACCACCCATAGAGGTACAAACCGAATTAATACATTACGGCGATCTTGAATACCTCGCCATTGAGTAGAAAGTTCTCTTTCATGATCACCTTTAAGCATACGCAACTGACGGTATAAGTCATCGCGCAACTCTTCCAATTTAACATTGCCTCGGTCGAGAACCCGAAATTTACCTTCAAAACCCAGACTGATCAGGATATACATTAACTCAAGCAAGTCTTGATTACGGTGGGCATCGGTACGTAACCGCTCCAATAATACAAAAAACTTTTCCCCCCCCCAGGTTTCACCATGAAAAATACTCAGTAAGCTGCGTTTGCTCCACTGCGCCTGACTCCCCCAAGGGGTCAGTGCAATGGTTTCATCCAGATAAGTACACAGTACATAACGAGCAGCACCCACCACTTTTTCTTCTGTATTTTGCTGGCGTGCTTTCATTTCAAAATTTTTAATTTCCTGACAAAGCATGTCACGCAGCTGATCAACATTGCTTTCTTGCGCCTGGTTACGCAATCTAACCCCCATATTAATTAATGGAGATGCTGCATTAACCAAAGGATTAACCCCTGTTACCTCACGGCTGACGACTTGCTGCCACTCGTCACTAAAGGTTGCCGGCTGAGACTGATAAACAGGCTGGCCAGAAGGTGCCATAGATTGAGGAGCCATTCCCCGATTGCGACGACCTGGGGTGGGCTTCACCGGCTGACCCGAAGACTGGTTAAAGTTTACTACCGTTTTATCTGAATTCTCGTCGAATCCATCCATGCCAATGCCTCTGCTTTACTGCTGTTTAATTGCCCAGAACTCTAACTCCAAACCAGGAAAATCCCCTGCCACATGAAATGCAAAACCACCCGATTTAGCAATGCTTGGCCAAATATCAGAATGTGGGTCTAACTGGAAGTAGCAAAAACCAGCATGGTATGGGATTTGTCTTGGGGCTACGTTTAGAGGTGAAATACGAATACCAGGCAACTGTAGTTTAACTAGCTGCTCTATTTGCTCCACTGTGCCTATTTTTACCTGCGAAGGGAAACGGCTGCGAATTAACTCATTGGCCACACTGGCTTTGGCTGCTAATACAAACACTGCAGAGCGGAACAGATTACGGTCATTAACGGTAGCCACCCGCACACCATAACCGCGATCCTGCAGATCAAGCCGCACAGCATTTTGTTCCAGTACCGTACTAAGCGACTGACGTAAATCTGCCATGACTTTAATAAAAGTCGTTTCTAAGTCGTCGTGTTGGTATGCAGGAAAGTCTGTTGGCCGCTTTTGCTTGGTGGTAAAAGTAGCTAGCTCACCTGCAAGCATTACTAGCTGGGTATAAAGTGTTTGCGGATGAAGTATGTCTAAACTGGCAACATGTTTGTAATAGGGCTCACTTTTATTTACTAACTGCAGCATTAAAAAGTCTGCGATATCTGACATCCCCTGTTTTGCAGCCCCTTGCAATCTGGCAGCTAATGCTTCACCACGGTGGCTTAATAATGCTTGTACTTCACTTAAATAACTGACCAACTTGGGGATGGCTTTAATGCCAATACAAGGTGGAATGTAGTCTTCATCCAATACAATGCTTTTATCAGGGCGTGACTCTATAATTTTACAGACCCCTAATTTTACATAAGCCCCTTCAACTTCATCTTCTAGCTTTAACGTAAGCCGTAGCTGGCCAGTTTTAATTTCAGCAATGGTGTCATCTCCAGCATTACTGTCGTGTACTATGGTTTGGTTGTGGGTATAACGAGCTAGTAATTTATCGTCAGAATTCTGGTCAGCTTCAATATCATCTACTGAAGACAATGGACAAACCAAGTAAACCATTTTTTCCTGGATATTTTCTGGCACATCTAATGCTAGCTGGCCATTGGCAGTATTGCGCACTGAAAATAACGTACCATCAGGAAGCACACCATCACAGCTATTGATAACTATTTTCCCAAGCGCTAAATGCTGCTGATCAATACTTAAATTTTTTACCCCCCAGCTATAAGCCAAGCAATTACGTAATCGCTCTTTTAATTGAAAATCATAAAAACGGTCATGCTGCTGGAAGTGCTGCGGCCTTAAAAACATGCCTTCTGACCAGACGACTTTATCCTGCATGGGCATTGGATGTATTCCTTAACTTCTTGTGAGACTGTTACAAAAACTGCTTTTACCCTTCCTCTGAGATGAAGGGCTAAGAGCAGCTTTTGAACACTCTCTAAATAGGCTGTGAGTTTATTGGGTTAAATTAATACTTAACCGATTTATTAATAAAGTTGCCTTATTACGCTCTTTTGGCTTCACCGGAATAACCAGCCGCCAGTTAGCATTCTCAATATCTCGATAAGCAGCTAAAACAGCAACAAAGTGGGTATTGGGGTGCAACAACAATCGGTGCTGTACAGTTGTGCCTGGACTAAACTCGTGCTCTTCCTGGTTTAGTAGGCTACCACTCAGCACTTGTTGAGGTTGTTGATACAAACTAAAAAAATCAGCATTTTCGAACACACTAGGTGTCGTTAGCTCAAACAGTCGTATAACAACGGGAGAGGGACGCTGATTGTGGTCGGGATTAACATCGGCTGCCACTATATAATTTAAATCCAGCTTCGTTTCATTCGTTGGCATACAGGCACTAAGCAGCAGCATGGCTGTGAGTAGCCCTAGCCACTTTCCTAACTGCTTTCCTAACTGCTGTCCTAACTGCCTTCCAAACCACTTTGTAGTAGTCTGCATATACCATTTTTTAGCACTTAAGTACTTTGCTATTGCAAGCTTCACTATTAGCCTCCTTTTTTACCATTTAAATAGGCTTGCACTTGTTTTTCATAAGCATTGGCAAATTCATTTCCAAACAAAGATTGAAAAACGTTTTCTTCTTCTAAAATATCTTGATAAAACTCTTTATACGCTTCCCAGTAACGAGCACGTTTATTACCTAACATCACACCTTTACTTTTTGAGTCTTCAAACTTCTTCTCTAACCGCTCAGGGTCAAGCCGCTTTAACATATAGTTAAGTGCTGAGCGAGTTGCCGACATCACCGCTAACTGATGCACTTGAAAGTCATTAAGCGCCTCTTCCACTGCCTCTACAGGACCTAGATAACCTGTCATTGGATTAACCAACATTTGTTTTATAGCTTGTTCTTCATTTACACAAAACTTTAATGGGTTATTTTCTTGAGTTTGAATCATAGTGACTGACATTCGAAACTCATTTTTCAGATTAGCTCTACTCATTAATAATTGAATGAGCCCTCCGATAGTTTTTCGGGTAATTTGCCCAATGATTTTTGGTAATACTTGAAGTTGCTGGGCGGGAATTGTATTAGGGTCTATCCCTAGCTCATCCAGCAACATGAGAAATGCTTTGTCCATTTTCACAGGAGCCTCTGGTATTGCTGCTTGCGGTGGAGGCTCTGGCTGAACTGGTGGCTGGTTGTGGCTGTGATACTGTCTGATCACTGGCTCTTTATGGCGAGGTTGCGAGGGAGGTGGCTGTGGTGAAGGCTGTTGCACTGCAGCTGAGGCTTCTGCTGGGTGACTAACCGGTGGCTCTATACCAAATGGTGAAACCTCATCAAATGGTGCTGCCTCTGGCTGCAAATTCGGCTGAGGCTGATCTGGTGAGGCCTGGTCTGTAGCGGCTGGAGCCTCAAATGACTCAAACGGATTAATAGGCTCGTTAGCACTAAAGCTTTCTGCCTGAGAAAAACGTTCTGTTTGAGAAGTGTTTTCAGGCGACGCAGATTCGCTGGAAAAGCCAAACATATCAAGGCCAAACCCACCCTCTTCTACCGGTTGGTCAGTTTGTTCTGGCTGACCAAACATGTCCTGAGCAGGTGACTGTTCCCATGGATCAATAGACTCACTGGTAGCTATTTCATCATTTTGTTGAGCAGGCTCTGGCTCAAATGAAAGTTCAGGCTCTACTCGCTCAGGCTTCGAAATATCAGGCTGCTGCAAAGTTTCCGTAAATGATGGTGGTTGTGGCTCGGCAAAATCAGGGAATGAATCTTTATCATCACTTTTATTGCTTAAGTCATCCCTAGGCTGTTGTGCTGGCTGGTCTTGCTGCAGGCCTACGAAGTAATCCTTTGGGGGTTCTGTTTTGGGTGACTGTTCAGTCGCGCCGCCAAAATCAGCCAAAATATCCTGTTGGGCTTGTTGCCCCGATGGTTGCTGCACATCATATGGGTCTGGGTCTAGGGCAGAAAAGCTTTCAAGCTTTTCTTCTTTAGCTTGATCAGGCGGGGAGTTATCTAAACTGGCGTTAAAGTTATCCCACTGACTTTCGAAAGGCTTGGGTGGCTCAAAATAGGAGTCCATTACAGAGTCATGGTCTTTTTGCAAATCACCATCACCCAAAAACCCTTTATATGGATCATGGCTGCCACCATTACCAAAACCATTTAATAAATCATCTCCTCCAAAACCTCCAAATGAAGCAGACTCTGCCGGTTTGTCATCACCAAAAGCCGAGACAGGGTCAAAACGATCTTGGTCAACAGCTGAGTCAATTAAGTTATCATTATCAAAGCCTGCACCACTAAATTCTGTTCGATCAAAGCTACTTGGTATACGGCGAGGGTCGTCCCTTACTTCAACCACCATTTCATAGTCAGCAAGTTGTATTCGATCACCATGCCTCAGCTGGTATTGGTTACCACGCCCAAGGGGCTCTGCTGAACCATTAATAAATACACCATTAGTACTGGTATCCGTTAGATAAAAAGCTCCATCATGGTAGCTGACAGATAAGTGTTTTCCTGAAAGGTGCCGTAGTTTATCTGGCAATACCCAGTCACAACTGGCCGAACGACCAATAGTGCCACCTGAGGTATGAAACAAACGGCTGGCCTCAGAACCCATTTCATGCTTTTGAGCACTTACCACAAGAAGCAACAGCTCCATGTTTCTTATCCTTTACTGCTGATGAAAGCGGTGCAAGTGTTGAGTGCTATTTTTTGATGACATAGCAAGCATAATAATACTGCAACACCTTCTAGGTTTGACGAAAAAGCTAAATACAGCTGCCCGTTTATTCCGCCTCATGATAAAGCCTACATCCGCTTCCTTAAACTGGCAAAAGTAACGAAAGGCTTGCTTTGTTAGTAGTTGTCACTAGAAACTGTCTTATAATTCACATTTCTTAAAGACAGTAACGATTATTCAACATATTAATGAAGTTTATCTATTAGCCTCTGCCTAAAAAACACCCACTTAACCATTAAAAATAGTACAACTCTGCCTGACTGGGGGAGCTTTAACTGTAAATAAAATGTAACCTAACTTTTTAACAACTATTAACTAATCAGGCTATTAGACTTAGGGTGAAAATCTACTCTTCGCACTGGATATAGAACGTCTTGAGCACAGCTGGGTAATATTCATCCATATCAGCAAAGCAAATAAACCCTTCTTATTTTTTTCAATTTTGCTATAGCCAACTAAGTTTCATCTAGGTATAATCCTGCCTCCATTCCGGGCCCATAGCTCAGTTGGTTAGAGCGTCCGACTCATAATCGGCAGGTCCCAGGTTCAAGTCCTGGTGGGCCCACCAAGTTACTGCAATAAGAACAAGCTTCTTGTTGTTACAAGACACTAACAAAACGCCCAAATCACGGGTGTGTCAACAAAGTGTCAGCCCTGACCCGGGGTTACCCAATTATCTCGATTAACGCACCGAGATGGTTATTACAAAGCCGGCTTATGTCGGCTTTTTTGTTTAAAAACCCCCCATTAAAACCCCTGTTTATTTATTACCCTTATAACCCCAGTAATTACCATCGCGCTAACGACTAAAAAAAGACCGATGTAAAATTTAACCTATTTCAGTCAATATCCGTTAAATAAGGTTAAAATAGGTAAATATTTACACTCCCCTATTACACTAGTAATGCAGACAGTTGAAAAAAAAGCAGATAAAAAAATACCCAACAACCAAAGGGCTATTAGGTATTGATTGACACAAAAAAGCAGAATTAAAAAGTAACGCTAAAAGGTGGTAGTCTCAGCCGGTTGTTTGATTGCTAAAAACTGCATTAGCTTCATAATATAATCAATCACCAGCGTCATCCCTTCTCTATCAGCAGCGGCATAATTAATAATATTCCCGTCTGCTTCCTGCTCACCCAGCAAAGTTTGCAGCAAGAAATTCAGGGTTTCAGCCTGAGCAATTGCATCTTTTACTGACAGCCGAATAAACGGATTTAATTCGTGTAGCTCAGCCTCACACAACCAATACACTTTATTTTGTCCCACTACCTGGATTTTACCTGTAGCTAAGGCTTGTTCTTGTTCAGGGGTTAATTGAATCGCTTCCATTGTCGTTATACCCCCAGCCCTAATTGATTACGGTTTTGTCCTAGTAATTCCAGGTTAGGCATGGGTTCACCTAAACAATTACACAAGCTTGTTAGCCGACGTTTTAATAAATCAAAAATAAACGCATCCTGGGTATGGCTTAATTCCTTCACCAATTTCACAATGGTTTTAGTGATTTTAACCTGGTCCTGTTGGCTCACCTGGTCATAACAACCTTGCTTACGAATGGTAGGAATAATTTCACAGCACACCCAATTGGTAAAATCTACCGCCAGGGATTTATTCGAGCGAAACACCAATCGGTATAAAGCTGGCTCGCAAATAATATACATATCCTGTTGAAAATCCCCATTCGGTAAGCTGGCAATACTGATCCACTCGGCTGGAATATTCCGCAGGGATTTACCTACCCCCTGCCAGCGTAACCCCACCGCTTCACACACATCCTTAGCACAAAACCAAATCTCACCACTGTGATGTAAGGCGGTACGAATTTTAGCGCGGTTATATTCAAACGGATTGGGAACGATATGATAAGGGTTAGGTACTAGCTGAAAGGGAGTACTTGCATTTAAAGTAGCCATCCTGGCCTCCTTTTTGGTTTAAGTATATGTGTGGCTTTTGGGAAAGCCGGGTGTCAACTAGAGCCCAAAAAGGTGCTCCGGGCGCTATTTCCCTGAAACTCGATTCCGAAGTTTTTTTAGGTTGACATAACTGCTAATTTATTTATGCAGCCGCTCTGTATTTTAATGAGTCAGTGGGCTCTTGTTTGCCCAAATCTAAACCCGCTAAATGCTTTTTCGAGCGGCGCTCAGGAAGCACACTGATTATTGCAGCGGTAAAGGCTTTCAGTTGCTGTTTTGGTTCATCAGCCGTGACAACTGCTTCTACAGTTTTTATTAGGGCTTCTGTTTTGATTCGCTCAGTCAAACAGCCAACAGGAAGCCCGGGCTGCTTATTTTCAAGGCGGACGGATTGCTCTGGATGTAGCAGTAACATATGGTCGTACAGCAGGCTCATGATCACGCCTCGCGTTGATCCTTCTTCGCCTTGTTGTTTGGCCAATCGGTTCCAGCCAGCATGTTGCTTCCAGTCCTCAATGAAAACCTCAACTAACCATCTCAATGTATAAACCCTAGCAATATCACCATGCCGCCAGGACATGTCGGATGCCACTAGATATCGATAATTTTTTTCTCCCTCATATTTCAAAGCAACCACAAACCGCTTTTTACCATGGGCTTTCACATAAACCCGAGCCGCCAGCATGGTGATTGACTGTGTTTTTTGGCCTCGGATAATTAACTTGGTATCGACGCCTGTTTGGCGTGCAAAGTAATGTGTAAGTCGTACTTTTTTTCCTTGGGAAAGGATTAGTTGATTGGAGCGTAATTGACTCACCACTTGAGCACCACCCGTCGCAATGGAAGCCTTATCCATGAATTCTGCTGTGCTATACAGTGCATCAGCAATGACCGCATTAATCTTTATATCAGAAAATGACAATGAAAATGCTTCAACCATCTCAAGTGCTAAAGCTTGTTTGGTCGGATAATCTGGGTTGGGCTTAGGTTTTTTGGGTCTTTCTTTTCCAGGAATACCCAGCCTCTTTAGGGCTTTATTTTTCTGACGCCAAGCACTTAACGCTGGATCAGGTGTATAAAAGCGAAAAGCAATCGGTAAGGTAGCTACAGGTGTCACCAGTAGCATAAACACTAGCTCTTGCCCTTGAACATAGCCGCCGGATTTTTTATGTTTTATTTTATGCACACCTTTAATACGTCGTGTTCTCTTGGAGCGGACTTTATCACTATCGTCAAAAATGAGTACTCCTCTCGTAATATGATAGTGATTGAGTACTTGTCGGACACTGGCTTGCAACAACAATGACCAGGCAATTTTACTATGGTAAAACATCCAACGTAATTGGTCCTGCTTGAATGCTCCTAAGCTACACCGCTCAAAAACAGCCCAGCAAAATACACCAGTGACACCAATTCCCATCAGCATAATAGTTAACCAGCGACACTGGATACGACTTAATCCAGGAGATTGAAAAGAAACAGTCAAGGTGTCGTTTAGAGTTTGAACAAACTTTATCACATGGGGAATAGGGGTAATCAACACAAGTCGTCATCAAGTCGCTATTGAAATACAAGCGCGATATACTACACCATCACTGGTCTGCAGGTGTCGTGTTGATCGTTCTTTGCTAGGCGAAGAAATGGAGCAATACCTGTAGTCCAGTCTTCTGAATCTCTCTCATCGTGCTAGTCAAGCATTAAAAACTTCGGAATCGAGTGAAAGGGTATTTTATTAACGCCTCTCCACCCGGCATAACAAACATGCATGGCAAAGCTATATTTGTGCGCAAATTACAGGCACAAAAAAACCGCAAATCTATCGGGTGCGGATACCGCTTTTTGGTTCTAGTGATTTAAGGCTACACCTGAGGTGTGTTGGGTGTCAAGGTGTTGGAGTGTGAAGGTTTGGTGAAAGGCACTTACAACGGTATAAGCTTGAATTACCATCATAAGTTTTTCAATATTTTTAGGTAAACTTATGATGGTAACTTTCAAGCTTAATACATAGCTTTATTTATTAAGAAGACGCAATGCTCGACTTTTCAGCCTATTAATTTAGATAACTGTAGTGGGGCATTGCCTTGGTTCCTATTAAATAATACACATAAGCTGTGCGATAACAGCTTGCGGGTCATTCGATTAGTCAAACTCCACAGGGTTCTGCCTTTGGTCCGCTGAATATTAAACCTTTCTACTAGCTGACCAATGGTTGTCTCAACTCGTCGTCGTAACCGATTAAGCTGGCTCCTCCAGGACTTGGGTAAAGGATCAATCATGTTATCTCTAACCGGGGTTTCTAGCTGAAGCGATTTTAACTCTAACAATTCAGCTTTAAATTCAGCCCCCAAATAACCTTTATCCCCTAACAACATGCCTGACGGCATACCTTCTGTTAACTCCCATACAGCTTCCCTTTCGCCATCACTTGCTGGGGTTAATGTAAATCCTGCTATGGCTCCATGAAAGTCAATAATGAGGTGCCCTTCAAAGCCATAATAGGTTTCCCCCTTGGATGCACAATAGCCATACTCAGCCTCTTCTTTAAAGCGGCGGCAATTTCTTGCACGTTTAAAGTGGCTAACAGGCAAAGGAAAACCATCGACAACATGTATAGGATCATTAATAGTACCCAGCTCAGCTGTTACTTGCTTTTGTAATTGTTGTTTTATCGCCCATAAATTAGCAGCTTGTTTAGCAAACTGGCTTCTTGAGCCTATGCCTGGAAAATACGCTTTCCAATGCTCTTTGAAGTATTTCCAGATAGCGGTATCAGCATCAAGGCCTTGAAATTCACCAATTAACTCCATGGTAATGACTTCTGAATCCGACAGTGAGGGCTTAATTCCTCGCTGACGTAATCGCCGCCGTTTTAATAAATCAGTTAAAACATCATCGACCCAACAATAAGTAGTGATGATAAACTCTTCCAGTGACATTCCCTTTCCTTTATATCCCTGTTTTCGCAAAACTTAGGATGGGGTTAGGGTTTGTCATTTCAAGTTATTAAAAGTCGAGCATCGCGTTAAAGTAAGTAAATCATGTGTAGATTTAATGCATAGGCTATTCAATAGCTAACAGAAACAAGTATTCTATATTGATACATCGATTTACTCCTTACTTGAGTCTGTAATTTAAATTACAGACTCGTATATACTATTCTTCTAATTTTCATTCATTGCCAACTCTTAGTTATTACTTTTTCTGTATAGGCAAGTATTGATTTAAAAATGATAATACACGTTTTTCATACATTACCTTTGTTAAATGATGAAAATTGGCATGACCAACCCCAGGAATAATCCATAAACTTTTTTGAGGTGATCGGATATTGTTATACAACCACTGTGTATCCTTTAGTGTGGTGCGAGTATCTTGCTCCCCACCAATAACAAAGACGGACTTCATGATATTTACAACCTTTTTCACTGGCTGTAAATCAGTTGACTTAACCCCCAATCTCAGTGGTAATTGATAAGTGAGTAGTGGCTCAAAGTAAGCTCCCCACTTCCCCATTCGAACAGTAAGCCGATTCATAATTGCTTTTTCAATCGCTGGGTAAACAGACTCTATCACTATTGCTTCGACTGGTAATGGCATGTCACTCAATACAGTAGCCGCACCACCTAAAGATGTGCCAATAATTCCTACTGTTTTAAGTTTGGCTTGCCGCTTAAAAAAGCTAATGGCCAGCTCTGCATCTTTTGCTTCTAAATACCCAAATGTTTTATATTCCCCTTCACTAGCACCATGCGCTCTTAAATCGAATAACATCACTGAATAGCCGGCCTGATATAGAAACTTGGCTCTCGATAACATGGATAAGCGATTACTTTGATTACCGTGCATTAATAACACACCCACATTGGAAGTGGGGTTTTTGATAAACCATCCTTTAAGCTGAATATTGCCCTCCCCCCTAAAACTGACTGTTGATAATGGCAAGTTTGTTTCAGGTTTAACAATGTTACTTGGGGTTGGACGAATAAGTTGTGTCCCAACAGTGTAAAGAATTGCTAAGGCTAGTGTAAGAAAAGCTACGATGGACCCTACAATTAGTTTATTCATTACTTTATTAAAAGCCATATACCTCTTATAGCATCCAGTATTTCAGCAACCCTGAATAGGGGCATTAGTGAAAACAGTAGTATTATATTTCGAACCAGCTTCATTCAGCAACCTTAGCACTTTTCTTTAAAATAAAGTATCATTCAGAAGAGCCTGACTACTATCAATCAATAAATTGTTTAATTTAAAAGTATCAGCTGTTGATACCAATAGTATTATTGGTAGTGTAAAGATGATACCTGGGAGTAAAACAGCTAATTTGATGCACTCTGCTATATAACTGCTGATTATTCATACTTACTAGTTAATGATAACTTGCCCAAAGTGCCAGTACAGAAACCAAAGCGATTGAAATTATTAACTGTGAGTTAAAAAGTTTTTTGTCCTATCTTCAATATTGGCCCATTTATTCGTAAACCCCATTGTTAAATTATTAGATGACTTCCATTTACCATAAAAATCTGGACAGGCAAATACAGTTGATGAAACAAACGATAAGATAAAAAGGAGTTTTCTATTCATAACATGTAATTTTTAAATAGTTTTATTTGATAAATAAGTATGCATAAAGCACTTTCTCTTCAACTCTAAAATTAATTTTATGTAAGTCTGGACTGAACCGGCCTAATCCTTGTCCATTCAAAGACCATATCCACTCTTTATTGAAGGACTTAGAAGACTTCGTACTCAAGCATTTAATTACCTTTTGATCCAGGCTCACCTTCACTCCAAGCTCCCTACAATATCCCTCATGCTGCCCCCAAAATGATATAGGCATAAGGAATTGCTGTTCCCATGTAGGTACCCAATAAAGATAAAACGCTTCGCCCTCACCCCTTACTATAACCAAGGCATCACCTGGCTCCCACATACTTCCACTACCAAGCCCAACTTTTTTACTGCCTTTGATATGGACAGCTTTAACAGAATTTTCTTTCATTCCATTAATATCGAATCCCTTAGCATACTCAGGCAGGTGAGAAGGCGGATTAAGAGCAATTAAAAATGGACTCATCGCAAAACCAATTCCAATTATTGCGATAAGTAATGTAACTAGAGATAAAGCTTTTTTCCGACTCATGATAATGTTTAAAACTAATTTTCTTATATTCTACAACCAAAGTTCTTTATCATTCTGTTGACTGGGTAATGCTAATGCGTTCAGTAGTTGGTAACATTTACAAACTAATATCCCAATTAGTAAAATACCTATCAACTCATGAATACTGAGTTAGTTTTTCTGCGCTTTATTAATGGCTTTTTCTGGTGACATAGCACGGAATTCTATAGCCCTCTTTACATCTCTATAAATTTTAATTTTTTTTATTAATAATGGAACTATTCGCCAGCATAACCCACCATCCAACCATTTACTAGGAGATAAATTTATTATGGCAATCATTGCATTCAAATATCCTAAAATAATTAAAGGTGTACTTAAATACCAACCTAGCTGATCATCAAAAACATTATACAGTATAATACAAGGTACAAATACTAATGACTGAGCTACAACCCCTCCCCAGGAAACAATACATATATCAAATTCCGTACTAGCTTCAAACTCACAGACTCCATGTAATATGTGTAAATCTATTTTTACTGTTTGCAAGTTAAGCTTTGATGCAAAGTACATATGTCCTAATTCATGCAGCAGCAATATACTCCAAAATGATAATCCACCTAAAATAATGGAGAAATCAGACGCACCTCCAGCTAATATTAATAACAAAACAATAGCTAAAGACCAGTGTAAATTTATTGGCACACCTTTTAAGGTACATATTTTTATGTACTTAACATCTTTCATCAAATACTACCACTATCAAACTGAATATATTTACCACCGGTTTGACTGGTTATTTTTCAATTTAAATAGTTGACTAATACTTTTCAATAACGCTGCTTGGGGTTGGCTAAAGTCCCCCTCAAAATTACCAACAGCATTTAACATGGATAGAAGAGAGCTTTGGTGGCGGTTTTCATACTGAGAAATGGTTGGGTCGAGAATATGTTTTACTTCAGCTGAAATATTTATAGCGTCCTTCAGTAAGTATGACGAGGAAGCATACAATTGAATAGCCTCTTTTTCAGGTATATTAAACTCTGAAGCAAACAATAAAATAACTTTTTGTTTGAGCTCTTGGGTCACTGTACCGTTCAATTCAGCCATAGCAACCACCAGCACTGCAGCAGCTTCCATGGGGTTACTAATCGAGTGAAGGGGTTTCGTTCCTAGCTTCTTTTCCCAGTTTCGCCTTCTTACCCAGTGAAATGGATTAAATGAGTTGAGGTCAACACCTGAATTTTGGAGTCGATACAATGCCCAAACAAGACCGGCAACTGCAGTTAAAAACCCAATAATAATATGCATTTATTATCTACTTCCTTAATAATGAATCTCTAATAGCTTTTTCACTGACATATAGTGCTAAGCAAAACCGAACATATTTTAAACAAGTTGTTTTTTTATTACAAACTAATAATAGGCTATTGCTATTCGTTTACTACCAATGAAAATGCCATTTTTATTCGGATAATACCTATAAAACACTTCCATGATACTTTGATATAAATACCACCAGCCAAGTATTGTATAGCTAAACCTTTAGCAGACAGTCATAATATACATTTAAAATATTAAGTCACAGGATTGTAAGCTTGTTAGATTATCTATTGATTTTTTTCAGCGCATTTATGGCAGCAACAATACTGCCATTTTATTCAGAAGTACTAGTTGCTGCTCAAATACTTAAAGAGCCCAAGGCTTGGTTCCTGATTTGGTTGGTAGCATCAACAGGTAATACACTGGGGGCAGTAGTAAACTGGATTTTAGGGCGATACCTTCTGCACTACCAGGATCGCAGGTGGTTTCCATTTAAGCAAAAACAGCTATCCAAGGCTCAACATTGGTTTCAAAAGTATGGTGTTTGGTCATTACTCATGGCATGGGCCCCTATAGTAGGAGACGCTCTAACCTTTATTGCTGGGTTAATGAAAGTCAGATTCTGGATATTCTTTTTACTGACACTCATTGGTAAATCAGTACGTTATGCCGTGGTGGCCTATTTTACCATCATTACCCTAACCTGACCCTCTGAGCTATAGCGGAATATATTACTCTTCCATCAAAATACGCATCATTTGCTCGTGTCTATTTAAAAAGTCCTTTGTAACGACATAATGCTCTGTATCCTCATACTTTACTTCATATATTCCAGATTCAGAAAACTGGTAGATTTTTGATCTGGGATATGCCAGCAAGATTGGTGAATGGGTAGCGATAATAAACTGAGAGTTTTCTTCTACCAATTGATGAATGGCTGACACCGCAGCCATTTGGCGGGCTGGTGATAACGCCGCCTCAGGTTCATCCATAATATACAGGCCATTCCCATGTAGCTTGTTAGTTAAAGTGGCCATGAATGACTCACCATGGGACTGTTCATGTAAGGATTTACCTCCATAGCCCTTTAGATACCCCGTATCATCCATAAAGGTTGCCAGGTTATAAAAGCTTTCTGCTCGAAGAAAATAACCATCTTTAGGTCGTTTAAAGCTTTTAATTAATTTTAAGTATTGGTGAAGATCAGAATGTGTTCGACTTGTAGTGAAAGTTGATTGTTTGGTTCCACCTTCGGGATTAAACCCCAGGGCAACGGCAATGGCTTCGATCAAAGTGGACTTACCAGTACCGTTTTCTCCTACAAAAAATGTGACATCCGGGTGAAACTCTAAGAAATCCAGCTCTTTAACTGAAGGAGTACTAAAAGGATACACATCAAAGCTTTCGATATCATCTCGCTTTAGCTGAATTTCTCTTATGTAAGGCCTATCTTCAAAGTGCATACTTTCACTATATAATCATAAACTATGTGAGAATCACGCCATTTTGCCCTTGCCATAGTGTGTTGTCTAGACTATTCAAATGCACTCCACAAACCCATTCATTAATACCATTAAGCTCAATTGCATTAAGTTCACCATTTAAAACTTGTTTGCCTATTTCAGTTAGGTCAACCCTGGTTTCTCTCATATCCCCATCCTGACGATTTAAAGATAATAGCGGTTGATTAAGGTTCTCATTACCTAACTTTTTCATTATTGTAAATTGATACAAATCACCTGTTAAATCACATCCATCCATAGCATCACTTAACGTAAATCCAATTATTTTTGCTGCTTTAGGGCCAGCTTTAAGCGTATTTCGCAGAATAGACTCATCCCATATGGATAATCCTGTTTGTTTATTAGGATAACGATAAACTAAATATTTAAGTGCACATACTAAAAAGGGCAAGTCTTTTTTATCTTCTTGAATAAACTTGATATATAATTCCGGGGTTGACGAGACCAGTGCATACCAGCAATCTGTTAACTGGTATGATGTGTCTGCACTTAAGACTTTTTCATGGTTTAACATTCCTAAACCATGAATTTCATATTTAACGCCCTCTACTTTAGAAAATTGATGGATAAATACTCTAGAAAAATCAATTCCTAAATGCTCAAAAAGAAACACCAAAAAGCAGAGCATTACTTGATCACTCAGTGCCGTACCAACCCAAACATCAATTCTGTCTGATGATTGCAATTCTTCATAAGCAACATATAAGTCACGATCAAACCCTTGCATTACCAATGGTTCTATACCACATAACTTCTGCACATCATTCCAATAAGCCTGTCTATAAGACATCCAGTCGTCGATTGAAGTGATGGCCTGTAGTGGGCCACAGGAAAGCACATCATTAACTACTAAGAACTCAGACTTTGAAATACCCAATGCCTGTTTCAGTACCCCTGCAGCAGAGGTACCATTGGTTATGTGCATATTTCAACCCTCTATAGCCGTTTGAATTAAAGTCACTTGGTTTTGGCAACGCACAGTTTACAGTTATACCTGCAGAATAAAGTTAAGATATACCAAACCAGCTTTTGAGTTTGACTATTATTTTGTTGGTATATGCTTCAATGTATCAACTAAATAATCCCAAAATTTACTTACCGACTGAATATGTACTTTTTCATCAGGTGAATGGGCATTTCTAATGGTTGGCCCAAAAGAAATCATATCCCAGTGAGGATAAGGATTTCCTAGCAAACCACACTCAAGCCCTGCGTGGATAACTTTAACTTTCGGAACCACTCCGGATAATGCTTCATACCGCTCCTTCATTAAAGTTAATATTTTAGAGTTTGGATTTGGCTTCCAGCCTGGATATTCACCAGATATCGATACTTCAGCATCCGCCACTTTAAAAGTTGCAGCAATACTGTTGGCCAGATCATCACGAGCGGAATTAACCAAGCTTCTCACTAAAGATAATATCAGCACATCATTATCGTCAGATTTTACAATTGCAAGATTGTTAGATGTTTCAACAACACCTTTAAATTCATCACTCATCCTTGCTGGACCAGAAATGCAAGCAGTAACCGAGTAAACCACCTTTTTTATACTTTCAGGCGTATATACTCTCTCAGGTAAGTCCACCTTCAATGCCTCAATAGATAAGTTGGGTTCAACTGAGCTGTATTCGTTTTTTATTATTTGATGAAAATCATTTAACGCCTTTTTAAATTCAATTTCTTTATGCTGGTTGACAACAAGCATTGTGAATGACTCTCTAGGTATAGCATTACGTAACGTCCCACCATTAAATGAGGCGACTTTTACACCTAAGTTATCTACGTTTTCAAGTAAGAAGCGGTTGATGATTTTATTTGCATTACCTCGGCCTTGATCAATATCTAATCCAGAGTGCCCTCCCCGCAATCCTGTCACTTTAACTTCAAATGCAATATCATCACTACATGTATGCTGCCAATCCATCGCTATCTTAGCACTGACATCAACACCACCCGCACAGCCAACATAAAGCTCACCTTCATCTTCCGTATCCATATTCAGCAAGATGTCACCTTCAAAATGACCAGCCTCCAAACCAGCAGCACCGGTCATACCTGCTTCTTCATCTATAGTTAATAGAACTTCTAATGGACCATGCTCAATATCATTAGCAATCATAACCGCTAAAGCAGCAGCAACCCCTACTCCATTATCTGCACCCAGGGTGGTACCCTTAGCAGTCACCCACTCGCCGTCAATTAAGGTAGTTATTGGGTCAGTTAGGAAGTTATGTTCCGAGTCAGCGTTTTTCTGTGGCACCATATCCACATGTCCCTGCATAACCACACCACGTCGATTCTCCATACCCGGTGTTGCAGGTTTTCGGATAATGAGATTACCCACGTTATCTCTTTCATAAGACAGGTTATGCTCCCGACACAAAGACTCTATATAACATACGACAGCTTCTTCATGCTTTGAAGGTCGTGGAATTTGAGTAATTTGATGAAAAATACTCCAAAGAGGTGTAGGAGTTAAACTGGCAATTGATGTCAAAACTTCCTCCAAGTTTGGTACACTCTAAGATATCACTTACTAATCATTTTTATATCATTCACTTTTGCTTAGAGAATACCATCACCAATATAGTTATTAAAGCCAACTAATTTTCGACTCTTGTTAATTGTTGATTCAAACTCTCTTGATCAAATACATATACTCTTCGCGAATGATTTTAAATAACTAAGCCAATAGTGATCAAACTCTATTTTTTCTGAAACTCTATTCATACAATTATTTTTTTATAGTAAGCTTCACCTATACCAGGAATATTTGTAATAACAAACCCGGTTTTTTCTAAATGCTCACGAAGTTTCAAGTTTGGTTTAGCGCAGTCAATCGCATGGACAATACAATTTATCGCACTTAACTGTTTTAGCTTTGCTATATATTTAGCCACCTTCGCAATAGTAGGCAGTACCCCTTCTCCACCGCCATCAATTTGAGCTAGCTCTACAATAAGCTCAGTTTCTTTTTGAGCAAACTGACCCAAGACTTCAGCCGATCCAATAGTAAAAACTATCGGTTTATTGACTAATACGAAACTATCAAAGTACTCTGCAGGCCAGTTTAACACTTCCTTTAAAGAGGAGCCTTCAATTGCAATTTTCTTCATTGTCCTTCTTTCAGTTCTTCACTTATACGAATGCCAACACAAGCCCACCTCATTCCAAGATAATAAATACCTAAGTTGCTATAAACTCAATATCGGCTGTCAGATGTAGTTGTTGATGATTAGTAAATAATAACACCCAAACATCAGCAGTACTTAATATAAGCGCCCTATAAGTTTTAGAGTTCGACTATACTTAACAGAATACAGGATCAGGTTAAACCTATCAGAGTATTGAAGAGCAAACCTCCTCTCTTTTGTGTATAATACTTACTCAACCAAAGCAGGAGCTCCCATGGCACGTAAGAAGCAAGAAGAACTATCAAGTGAAACCCGCCAGAAAAACATTGACGATCAAGTGGCAGCTTTTCTTAAAGCAGGCGGCGAAATTCAAGAAATTCCAAAAGGTCAAAGCGGATATGAGTCTAGCGGCGGCCGAAAGAGCATAGTGCTTGGTAGCCCATCAGAGAAGAAAAAGTAGTTAAGTTCTAGCCATACTAACGATGGAATGCGAGCGACCTGATTACTCTTCCTAGCTTACAGGTCGTTATGCAGCCCCCGTTCTATCTAACCTTTCGAACTACCCTCCTTTAGGCAACTGATAACCACAATATTCTATATGCATTACTCTACGAGCGCTTGGATTGATTGCCTTACCAGATGAGTGCAATATTAAATTAGTCAATTAGTTTACCAAGCGCTCGTATAGGTAACATAACAAACTCAGCTGAAAGCTCAATGGTTACCTCAAACATATCAAGCCACCAATACCTGGCACTCTCACTGTCGTGATGAGACTTTTTGGGCCAAATATACCGTGCAACAATAAAGCCTGAAAGTGCCAGCACTAAAGTTAACCAACTAAAACCACCAATAAAAAGCTGCATGAGCAAAAAGAAGGATATTATAAATAAGGCTGTAGAAAAGAATATTCTGAGTGGGTACATAAACTTTATCTCCTTATTTAGAGACGCCTTCAGTTAAAAAAAAGCCCCTTACTCAAGGGGCAAAATGCTGATGGGCATGAAATTATTTAGCTTTATTTTTTCGCTTTTAAGCGCGCCAGTACATCATTAGCACTTGATGCATTAGCTTTAATACCGGCCGCTTTCATTTTGCTTTCTAAATCATTTTCAACACATTCTGTTGATAATTCATGTGCAGCCTCCATTTGTGCAGCACGCTCAGCTTGCTTTTGCTTAATCCTCTCTAAAGAGTCAGCAGCCGTAGTCATTTTAGAGTTTGCCCCACTATAGCGGGCGGCCACCGCTGCCTGGGCTTTTTGCACACTATCAGTTGCCTTAACGGTATCAACCTGCTGCCTTAAGCGCTTCAAATTGCTTTCTGCATGTTTGACTGCACTACGGAGGCTTTCAACACTTTTGGTATAGCCAGCTTTCACTTCTTCTTCTGAAGCCAGTTGCGCTTCAAGCTCAGCTATTTTATCTGCAATACTAACAGCTAATGTTTCATCACCTTTGTCCAAGGCCTGCCCAGCATATTGCTCATATTCGTTAATTTTGGCAGTCAGCTGAGCACATTTATCAGCGACTAATTTTTGCTTGGCCATGATATTGGCTAATGCTGTTTTAGAACGGTTTAGCTCTTCACTAGCATCACGAATTTCCTGGTCAAGAATACGGAGCGCTTGGCTATCAACAATTGCTTCCCCAGTTTCAGTTGCTGCACCACGAATAGCTGTCATTAATTTATTTAAAATACCCATGCGCTTTTCCTCTTAAATTTCAAGTTTTATTTAAGTTGGGGATAGGATAACTCCTTAACCACCATTACATGTAACAATGATTCACATGTTACATGTTAGGACAAAGTTTGTCCATATTATTTTACATGTAACAAGCCAAATAGCAGCTTTCATACCTCAATAACCATATAACATATTGATTTTTATATATTTTTATTGCTAGCACGAATATACACATAAAGCAATAACACACCTTCAATTGCTATTCTCACAGTCACCCACTATAAAATAGATATGTCTGATTACTTACTTATCGATGAAAGCAATGTTGAAATGTTTATTCGTAGCCATATCCTTGATTCTGTTTAGCAATACAAGTATCGCAGGAGAAGAGATTCCTATTTGGAGCTATTACGAATCACCACCCTTTGGTGTTAATGAAGACAAAAATGACATCACCAGTTTTCTGGCAAACCACTTAACCAGCAATAGTGGTGGTAAATGGGCTTTTACATCTAAGTTTCTACCCCGCCCTCGTTTAAATAAGTATCTTGAGGAGCAACAAAAAGGGATTGCAATATGGGCTAATCCAATTTGGTTTGGAGATAAAAGTGAAACTCGCTATAACTGGACCCATAGCGTTGTATTAGGTCGAAACGAAATCGTTTCCTTAAAAGAAAACCCTGTACCTTACCAAGAACCAAGCTCTCTCACTGGCAAAAAATTTGGTGGCGTTAGGGGGCACCGTTATGTAGGAATTGATGAGCTGGTAAACAATGGAAAGATCAATCGTAAAGACAGTGCATCCTTCGAGAAAAATTTTTTGAAATTATTAAGCAAGCGTGTTGATGTTATCCTTATTCCCAGAGGCGAGCTTTTTCACTTAATGAAAAAAAATAATGCAGAAGATAAAATCTATATTGCCAGCAAACCTCATCAAGTATACGAGCGAAAAATGCTAGTAACCAAAAACCTACCTGGCGTTCGTGATTTTATTAATAATCAGTTAGACAAGCTAAAAAATAACAACGACTGGGTTACACTATTAAAAAATGCAGGCATATATAAAGAAGCCCAATAAAATTGTAAATATTCACATATCGATACCCAGCTTTCTGTACACCTTTATCAATTGTTGGACTGTTTCAAATCCACTCTGCTCAATAGCATACTTAATAGAAGAATCAGGAATAAGTAGTTACCCGTTTTAGTACAAAGCAAACTGCAGCTCCTAACTTGTCCAGCAGCATTAGATTACTAGCAGTACGCCCAGCTAAAAACATACATAACTCGACGCTCACTAAAGGATAAAATCAATAGAAAGAAAAGGAACTAGCTATACTATACAGATAGCTTACACTTCACCACATTTCTTTTGATGGTTTAGCAAAACGCTACATATGATGAAAGACCACCATTCACTTTTATCTTTTCCAGTTAATCTCGACTATGCCGATGAGCTAAATAACGACTTTCGCAAACTTAAATTCAGCCCTGATATAGAAACAGTGTTTCGCAGCTACTATGATGAAGAAACCCTGCGTATGCGTCAACTGGCCATTTTAGTAGGCTGTTTTCTCTGGCCTCTGTTCACCATTATGGATGTTTTTATCGCGCCACCACAATATTTATCTATCTTTCTGTTTATTCGGTTAGCTATAGTGATGCCTATATTGCTAGCTATGTTAAAAGTGGTTTATTCCATTCGCTGGCAGAGTTATACACGATATTACGCTGTACTAGTCGGTGCATTTGTAAATGCAGGGGTTGTCATCATTGTAAACCTGGGCCATTCCTATAATCCCGACTACCCCTATGAAGGCATTATTTTAATTTGGCTATTTTGTTTCTTTCTCTCTGGCATGGTGGTAAGAGAAGCTATGTTGGTTACATTTCTACCTTTTATCTGTTACATCGGCATTGAGTTATTTATCATAGGCAATATTGCCCTGGCCATGACCAGTGGCCTTATTTTATTTGGTACATACATCATTTGCGCCATTGGATCTTACTTAGTAGAGTTTCGCACACGAGAAAGTTTTTTAACCAAAGGCATGTTAAGCCAGTTAGCCGATACAGATAGCTTAACGGGTATTTTCAATCGTCGGTATTTCAATAATCAGTGCTTAAGACTTTGGAAACAAGCATGCCGTGAAAACAAGTGCCTTGGTATCCTTTTATTAGATATTGATCATTTTAAACAGTACAACGATAATTATGGTCATAGTGAAGGTGATGAGGCACTAAAACAAGTCGCCAGTTTTTTACAAAAACTAGCAAAACGCCCAATGGACGTAGTGGCCCGTTACGGGGGAGAAGAGTTTGCCGTAATATTATATGATATTAATATGGAAGGACTGGAAAGATATTGCCAGAAATTGGTACAAGGTGTACACGACTTAAAGATACCTCACGGTTTCTCCCCAAGCGGGGATTTTATTACCATTAGCTGTGGTGCCCGCTTAATGGCAGCCAACAGCACCACTGTATTGAACCAAGCTATCAAAGATGCAGATCATAGTCTTTATGAAGCAAAAGCCCAAGGACGTAATCAATACAATATTTATGGTCTAGATTTACTTCCCCGAGAAGCTGTAATGAAAATTTTATAAGCCTAGCCAATACTCATAAGCTTGTTTCAACTGAAGCTCACTAAACACTTTAACTCCATACTTAACTAGCAAAGCAGTGGTTACACCCTCACCAACTCTTAGCTTCCCAGAAAAACTACCGTCGTATATTGTTTCACTACCACAAGAAGGGCTTTTTGCTTTGAGAATTGCGAGTTTTATTTGATGTTGATGAACCAGAGCCAAACATTGTTCAGCTCCTGCTTTAAAGGCCTGGGTAACTATTACATCTGGCGAGATAGCATCATTAGCATTAGTGTCAACTAAAGGTTTTATGATGACCTCAGCTCCTCTCTCCCAAACATCTTTACCTGCACCGCCTGAAATTTCTGCCGCAGGTCGAGGTATTGGTAAACCACCTGCAACTTCAGGGCAAAATGCAATAATAAGATTATGTTGATGCCATTCCTTTATAATAGGGTGCGTTATAAGACAGTGGCTTCCATTGTAGCGCACTTTTTCACCTAATAAACAACTACTTATTAATACTTTCTGGGTCATCAAACTACTTCTTTTCAAACTCGTTTTCCTCAGCTTATTCTTTTTCAAAGAAAGGTTTTATTAAGTCAACCGGCAAGGGAAATATGATAGTTGAATTCTTATCTACAGCAACTTCTGTCAGGGTTTGCATATAACGCAACTGTAATGCTTGTTGCTGCTGAGAAAGTACTTTCGCCGCCTGTAATAATTTTTCTGACGCTTCTAATTCACCAATTGCATGTATAACCTTCGCTCGTCGCTCACGCTCAGCTTCTGCCTGTTTTGCAATTGCCCGAATCATACTTTCATCCAGGTCTACATGTTTTATTTCAACATTGCTGACTTTTATCCCCCAAGTATCCGTTTGCTCATCAAGAATTGTTTGGATAGCCTCATTTAAATGATCCCTTGCTGTTAGCATTTCATCCAGCTCGTGTTGACCTAAAATAGATCGTAATGTCGTTTGTGAAAGCTGACTGGTTGCTTCTAAAAAATTTTCCACGTTAATAATGGCTTGTTTTGCATCAACCACCCTAAAGTAAATAACTGCGTTTACTTTTACAGATACATTATCACGAGAAATAACATCTTGAGTAGGAACATCAAGCACTCGTGTTCGCAAGTCTACCCTAACCATCTGCTGGATAACAGGAATCACAATAATCAATCCCGGTCCTTTTACTTGATAAAATTTACCTAGCAAAAATACCACAGCTCGTTCATACTCTCTCATCATATGAAAGGTATTGGCTAAAATAACTACAGCCAATAAAATAAGCGACGCCCAAAAATAATACATTAATTGTCTCCCCGTTCAACTGTTAATATCAAACCATTAACAGCTTTAACTGTAATCTTATCCCCTCGATTTAAGGGGATATCTGTTACAGCCTTCCATAACTCCCCATCGACTTTAACCATTCCCTGATCATTGAAATTGCTAATTACAACTCCACTTCGCCCTACAATAGTCGCGATACCAGATACAACAGGCTGTCGACGGCTCATAATCAATAACCTAAGCGTTACTATAAAGAGCAATACAGACACTAAAGTAAATGCCATAATCACAGGCAAACCAACTTGATAGGGAACCTCTGGAGAGTCAACTAACATAATCGACCCTAAAACAAAGGCTACAATCCCCCCAATGCCTAAAATGCCAAAACTAGGGGCAAATGCCTCTGCTAACATCAATAAAGCCCCTAAAATGATCAGCCCAAAACCAGCCCAATTGAATGGCAGCATTTGAAATGCATATGCAGCTAGTAATAAACAAATCGCTCCTGTTATACCTGCCACCCCAATACCAGGGTTATAAAACTCCAGAATTAGCCCATACAAGCCAATCAACATTAATATATAAGCAATATTAGGGTCGGTAATAACCTGCAAAAATCGATTGCGCCAATCAGGCTTAACATAGTGAAGTGGCTTATCAGCCACCTCAAGCATTATATTTGACTCATTAACTGCAACCTTTTTCATATGTAACTGTTTAATCAAATCAGTTACATCATTTGCTATTAAATCAATTACATTTTTTTTCAATGCTTCTTTAGCTGTTAAGCTTGCGGCATTCCTTACTGCTTGCTCAGCCCATTCGCTATTACGATTACGCTCTTTTGCTAACCCTTTTATATATGCTACTGCATCATTAATCTGCTTTCTTTGCATGGTAGTTTGTGCATCAATAGAAGCCTCTTTATTAGCTTTTTTGCCTGTAGTTTTATTCTGCTCTTCTTTTTCCGTTGGTTTTGAAGACTGTGGAGTTCCTATTTGAACGGGTGTTGCTGCTCCTAAACTTGTCGCAGGTGCCATGACAGCAATATGACTGGCATAGAGAATGAAAGTGCCTGCACTAGCAGCCCTGGCCCCTTTAGGATAAACAAAAGTAGCAACCGGTACGGTACTAGCTAAAATAGCCTGAACAATATCCCTCATGGCCATATCTAGACCACCCGGCGTATCCAGCAATAACACAACTAATGAAGCATTTCCCACTGCAGCATCTTCTACACCTCGAATGATGTAATCTGCCGAAGCAGGTCCAATTGCTCCTTTAACTTTCAACACCCATACAGCCCCTTTCACAGGCATGATGTCATCTTCGATGAATTCAGCTGCACTCAGACTAGGCGCTTCTACTGCCTCAATAAGAAAAAAAAGCATAAGTGTAAACAGCCTTTTTACATGACATAAAGCTTTAATGTGAATATATATAATCCTGGCGCAGCTATTCATTCTGGCTTTACACTAATTTAGAATCCCTTTTCTATATTTTGGCAAACAATTATTAGAGATGCCCTTTCATAACTATAGTCAATATAGTTAAATTGCCTCAGAACGAGCATGACCCTGAAGGGAAGTTATGAGTAAAAAAGATTATTGCAAATATCATCAACGCGAGCCTGCTACCTGGCGATGCAGAAAATGCCAAAAGCTCTATGGCGATTGTTGTATCATCAAACCACCTCAGGGCCTGACTGCCCCCAAGTGTTTAATGTGTACCGAACCGCTGAGCTATCTAGGCTCTGCTAATAAAATCCCCCCATTTTGGACACAAATTAATCGTTTTTTTCTGTATCCTTTCAATCAGGATTCAGTAATGTTTCTGGTCATTTCATCACTTGCCTTTGCAGCGTTAGAATTGACAGGACTCCTAGGTATCTTTAGCTGGCTAATACTGATAAGCATTATCTATAAATACTCTTATTCTATTATCGAATTAACCAGTCATGGGGATATGACTCCCCCCAGCATAACCACTTTATTTTCTGGCACTGGTTTTAGTTTGTTTTTTAGACAATTAATAGTATTTATTCTAACTGGTGTTTTTCTATACTATTTAGCCAAAATAAGTATTATTCTGTTTTTTGTTGGATTAATTCTGGCAATTTTTGCATTTCCCGCTAGTGTCATGACACTAGCATGGGAGCATTCAGTAACTGCCGCTATCAACCCATCTCGACTCTGGTTTATTATCTCTGGTATTGGCTGGCCTTACTGCATTCTTTGCGTGTTTTTAGTCATTTTATCTATCAGTAATACGGTGGTAGATGCCTTTTTGGCTACCAAGATTCACCCATTGCTATTCCAAAGTGTCAATACCTTTGTTAATGGATACTTCATTTTAGTCATGTTCAGCTTGATGGGGTATACACTCTTTCAAAGCCAGGAAAAACTTGGATATACAGCTGATATGGAAGATGATGAGTTAATATCAGATGAAGAATATTATATAAAACAAACGCTTGCCGATGCTGAAATCTATCTTAAAGAAGGTAATATGGATCAGGCATTAAGTATTGTAAGAAGTAAAATAGACCAATTTCCAAATGATCTGGATATTCACAAACGCTTCCATGAATTATTAACTGAAACCAACGATGAAAAGCGCTTGGTATACCATGGCATTGCTTACCTCAAGCTTTTACTGCAAACAAATAATAGCTACCAAGCTTCTCAGGTGTATCTAAATTGCCAAAAAGGTGCACCTAGCTTTCCAATAAAAGAGGCAATTGAAGACATAAAAATGCGCCACCAAATTGCAGAGGCTCTTATTAATTCAGGCAAACCAAAGGAAGGGTTAGTATTAATGAAAAACCTACACCAACTTGATCCTCAATACCCTGGGTTGGCAAAGGCATATTTATTAGCGGGCAAAACATACTCCGACAGACTACACATGGATAAACAAGCATTGCAGTTATTGAATTTTGTTGCAAAGAAGTTTCCAAATTCAATCGAGGCCAAACAAGCAACAGAGTTTATTAAGGTTATAAATAGCTTACAAGCTTCATAAAACCCTTCTCTCCCTTTCAAATAAACTGTAGTCCTCAAACCTAACCCCTTCTCCATCATGGAGTGGAGAAGGTTAGGATGAGAGAGCTAAAAATAAGATGGTAAAACTATTTTATTGCTAATGCCATGCTTGCTAACTTTGCCTCTTCAGTCTGAGGAAAGTGTTTAGTCAAAACACTAAAGTATTTTTTCTGGCCATTTTTATCGCCCTGTTTTCCATAGTTAACCCCCAACAAGTAAATAACTTTTTGTATTCCATCAGGAAATTGATTCGTTTGCAACAAGTTTCTTACAAGTATTTCCGCACCAGAATAATAATTATTATTGACAAATTTATTGGATAGCATCAGGCTCAATTTAGGCACCCTCAAAATTCCATCAAACTTAGTTTTATTGTAATAATCATCAAAGATATCCGCAATCAACTTAATAGTGTCAGTAGACGCAGGTAGTTTAAATATAGAAAATACTAACTGGTTGTATTCACTTTTAGGATCATCATATACAGGTCTGTTTTTTAACAAATTATAGTATTGACGATAAGTATCAAGTTGATTAGGGTATTCTCCAATAATTTTTTTACAAAGTGTACGGGCCTGATCAAGTTTCATATCTGAAATCAGCTGTTCCAGCCTAGCTACTTTTTGATGATAGTCAGCTAATGGATCAACCTTATCAATATAATCAGTATCTACCTTTATCAATCGTTGTTTCGTAGCCAATACGATAAAAAAGCCACTTATCAACCCACCTAAATGCGCCCAATAATTCACATGATCATTAGCAGCTAGAGCACCATAAAGCTCCTTGCCTACCCAAAATGGGAATACCCAAAAAGCGGGGACTTTTATATAGTTAAAATAAAATAGCACCCAATAAAAAAACTGAATCTTACGTGCTCCATATAGCGCTACATACATCCCCATTAAGCCAGCAATTGCTCCCGAAGCACCTACACCGGGCCGGTATTCTCCCCATTCCAAAGCCACATAAAGTACGTTAGCAAATATACCTGTTAACATATATAAACTTAAGTATGCTAATCGACCAAAAGCAATTTCTAGAGAGTACCCTAAGATAAACAAAAAAATCATATTTCCTAGCAAGTGATCGATGCTGCCATGCATAAAAATAGAGCCGAGCATACCCTCTACAGTAACATTACCAGGTATAATGCCAAACTTGATAAAGCTAGCTTCATTTCTTAGTGCTTCGAATTCCTGACGATTTTTGGTCCAAGCCTTAATTTCTTTAGTCCTTAGTTTTTTTTCGAGGGCCGTTTTTAAAAAATAATCAAATCCTAAGTCATTGATAATCACTAAACGCAGACTCTTATCATCTTCACGATCAACCAGTCTACTGGCTTGCTTATATTGCTCTACATCCTTGTTTTTCAGATACTGTAGATAAAGATCTCGTTCATTAGTATATAGCTCATGCTTTTCATAATAACGCATGGCTTGATAATACTTCTCATCATCACCTATTTGATAACCAAAATAAATAATACAATTAATCAGAATGACTAGTAATGTAGCAACCGGGGGATTTTTCCAGTTAATTTGATGTTCTACTGGTATGATTAACATTCACTTTAACCTAACATGATAAAACTTAGCCCAAACCCATTCAGGCATCCGCAAAAGCTAGCAAGAGCCCCTTTTGCAACAGTATTCATTGCTAAGGAGATAAGCTTCTACTATCTATATTAAAACACTAGCAAACGGTTTATACAGTTTGTAACTATAAAATCAATGTCTAAATCTAAATATGCATAATTATGAAGCAATGGTTAAACGATCTTATCTATATCATTGCTGGTCTAACCATTAGCCAGCTGAGCATTTGTTATGGGGATGAGTGGGAAACTATGCGCCAAGAAATGGTTCAAGAAATAGTCGAAGAAGTGAAAGAAACTAGCTATTTCATAGGTAAGTCAAGCTTATATGATACTGTAATGAAAGCGATTGCAACCGTGCCAAGACATAAATTTGTACCAGTATCAGAGCAACGTTGGTCTTATGATAACCGTCCACTACCTATTGGTTATGGTCAAACCATTTCTCAACCCTACATTGTTGCTTTAATGACCGACCTTCTAGAGCCCGATAAAGAGGATGTCATTCTTGAAGTGGGTACCGGCTCCGGCTATCAAGCAGCTGTATTAGCCTCTCTTGTTAAACAGGTATATACCATAGAAATCATTGAAGAACTTGCAACAATCTCTTCTGAACGACTAGCTAAACTCGGTTATGAAAACATCGCCACTAAGTTTGCTGATGGGTATTATGGCTGGCCAGAATATTCGCCTTTCGACGGCATAATTGTCACCGCTGCTGCTGGGCAAATTCCACCACCATTGGTTAAACAATTGAAGGTAGGAGGTAAAATGATTATCCCTGTTGGGGATCAATTCTTTACCCAACACCTCATTCTAATAGAAAAAATTTCAGATACACAGGTCACCACCCGTCAAGTGTTGCCAGTTAGGTTTGTACCTTTAACAGGGAAGCACTAACCTGATCACTTCAAGCTGGCACTTATCATGATAAGCAGTGGGTCAATCAATTTCAATTCTCACCAGTTAAAAGTGCCTTATTGTAGTATTTTTATTATTTCTGCTGCATTGCTTAGCTATGAAATTCTTCTTATACGGCTCTTTGCAATTATTCAGTGGAACCATTTCGCTTATATGTTCATTAGCCTAGCTATTTTAGGAATAGCAATAAGTGGCACTTTTATCAGCCTTTATCAAAAATGGCTTGCTAAATATTTCACATTATTTTTTTTGATTAGCTATTTACTATTTGGTATCAGTTCTTTTAGTTGCTTCTACTTAGTACAACTCATTCCTTTTCAACAACAAACATTACTTTGGAGTTACCAATCCTGGTTACAATTTTTCATTATTTTCATTCTATTGTTAATTCCTTTTTTCTTTGCAGCAAACTGTATAGTAATGAGTTTAAAATTTTTCAAACACAGCATACCTGCAGTATATGGTGTCAATTTAGTAGGTTCAGGTGTTGGAGCAGGGCTCATTATTGTTTTATTAGAGTTTCTACACCCACATACTATTTTGCTAGTAATTTGCAGCTTTGCTGTTGCTACATTGGTTATTGCTTGGTATGAATTAACAACAAAATACCATCTACACTTGTTTTTGTGTATTATTATTAGTAGTATCATTATATGTGCTATTTTTTCTATATTGCATCATCCATTAAATATTAATAATTTTAAACCACTACCGCAAATCCTCCAACTTCCACAGTCAAGTGTTATACTCCAGCTTTCTAATCCACAAAGTCTGATTCACGTAGTTAAAAGCCCTGTTATTCCTTACCGAGCTGTAGCAGGCTTAAGCCTCCAATCATCAGCTATTATTCCTGATCAGCTAGGAATGTTCATTGATGCCAACCATTTTTCAGCTATTAATCAATTTACTGAAAATAAACCAGACACCTTAGCATTTCTGGCTGACACCTCATCGGCATTAGCTTATCAAGTTATAAAAAAGCCTCAACAATTAATTCTTGGTTTAGCTGGCGGTAGTACTTTATTACAGGCTTTTTATCACCAGGCTAATCACATTGATATTGTTGAACCTAACCCACTGATAATCAATATTTTTACTGATAAACTAGCAAACTACACAGGCTGGAAACATCTCGCACCACAAACTCAGATATACAACCAAAGCTTTCGCAGTTTTTTTTTGGCTTTCCCTGACAAAAAATATGATGTTATTCAGCTCGATTTTATTGATGGTGGACACATAGGGAGTAATATTTATTCTCTTGCAGAGAACTATAATTATACCGTTGAGGCAATCGAGCAATATTGGCGGGCACTCACCCATCAAGGGGTAGTTCAATTTACTCACTGGTTGGACCTACCAGCTCGGAGCAGTCTTAAGTTAGTTAACACTATTCAATCAATGCTTAATCAACAAGGTATTGAGTCTCCAGGTAACCATTTAGTACTAATTAGAAGTTGGAAAACATTAACTATTTTACTAAGCAAACAGCCATTAAATTCTGGAATAATTTCAAACATTATTCAGTTTTGTCATGCAAAAGGATTTGATACTATTTATTTCCCTAACATCACTGCTGTCCAAACAAATAAAACCAATATTATTCCACACCCAACCTTTCATCAACTTATCAACGAAACAATTCTCAACAATAAGAATTTTAGGTTAAGTTATAAATTTGATATTTCTGTCACATCAGACAACAAACCTTTCTTCAACCATTTTTTCAAGTGGACTTCTATCAATGAATTCCTATCTCTTGCGAGAAAAGGTGGCATATCACTCATTGAAACCAGCTATTTATTACAGTTTCTTATTTTAATCATTTGCATTATTTTCAGTACCCTACTAATTATATTACCACTTATATTTCACAACAGTCACTCTACCAATACGGCCTTATTAAAAAGTCATTCCTTAGCTTTCACTGACTACTTTTTATTAATTGGATTCAGCTTTTTCTTTTTAGAAATAGCCTTTATCCAATATTTTGTTCTCTGGTTCGATAATATATTGATTGCTGTCACTGTAACAACTTGCAGCTTTTTAATATTTTCTGGCATTGGCAGCATATTAGCCAACATATTAATCAATAAACAATTCAGCTATAGCTTGCTCATTAATACTACCGTTATCTGCATTATCTTATCACTTATTTCATTACAGTTTATTCTTCCCTTGCTTTTCGAGTGGCTAAGGCATAGTACTTTATTAACTAAAAGCATCATTGCAATAATAATTATATCTCCTTTGACAGTAGCCATCGGGTTTCCATTTGCAACTGCGCTGGCATCATTAGGAAAACAACTAGATCAACTTATCCCTTGGGCATGGAGTATTAACAATAGCGCATCTGTAATCAGTATTTTACTTGCACCGATTATCGCAATAGAGCTGGGATTCAACAGCCTACTTTTAATCGCTGCTTGTTGTTATCTTGCTGCGGCTTATGCTTTTCAGAAGTTTACCGCACGACTTAACTATACAAAAGCAGGCTGATGAAGACTACACTGTCAAGTAACACTATCCATAGAATGTAGCTATCTATACCCAATACAGATGCGATAGTTAATATCCATAGTTAATACTAAAAAGGCAGTTTGCTATGAAGTTTTTCATCCTATTTGTTTGTTTAACTTGCACAAGCTTTCATAGCCACGCAAAAGAACTAATTCTTTTCAACTGGCAAGAGTATCTATCAGAGAAAGTCATTCAGCAATGGCAAGAACAAACAGGTGTTATCTTAAAACAGGTGTATTACGACAGTGATGAAATGCGTGATGAGGTATTAGCTACACAAAGCTCAGAACAGTATGATCTAGTTATTATTGATAGTACCTCAGCCCAGCTATTTGGCAAAAACAATAAACTTCTGCCAATTACTAGTACAGAAGTAAAAAACATCAGCAATACAGAAAGGCGTTGGTTACGAAGTTGTGGTAATTTTGGCGTTCCTTACTTCTGGGGAACAACAGGCATTGCTTACCGTGCTGATAAAGTTAAATCTCCCCCCACTTCCTGGCAAGATTTACTTGCCCCTTCTCCCGAATTAGCAGGTCATATTGGAATGCTTGAAGATTATACTGACACCCTAATCCCAGCTTTAAGAGCAAGCGGCCTCCCTATTTATAGCGAAAATGTAGATCACCTAAAGGCTGCTTATACTTTGTTAAAGCAACAACTCCCAAAGGTTCTGACTTATGACTATGTAATCAGTTATATTAGTGCCAAACCTGATGATGATGAGTTATTTATGGCGCTTGCCTATAGCGGTGATGAATACACTCTCAATGATATTGTTGGAAAAGAAGTATGGAAGTTTGCTGTACCTAAAGAAGGCACTTCATTATGGGTGGACTGTATCGCTGTACTTGCTAGTAGCAAAAACAAACAAGATGCTTTGGCTTTTATTAATTTTCTGAATAAGCCTGACATTGCTGCACTCAATGCTAATGACACAGGCAGTGCCACAGCCAATAAAGCAGCTATGCCATTAATAGATGAAGAACTTAAAAATGATAAAAGCCTATACCCAAGTGTTGAAATACTAGATAAAAGTGAGCCATACCGAATTATATCAGATAAAAGCATGACTCAACGCAATCGGATTATGCGAGCATTAAGCAAAGACCATGAGACTAAATAAACGCGTAAAATCGCTTATATTACCTGTCTTAATTTTTAGTTATTTAATAACTTTTTTGGGTATTTATCAGATTCAAAAGCAGTCTATCATCCACTTTCAGTCAAGTGAAGCCAAGCTACAACTTAATCAATTAGTTGCCAATTTAAATCTTTATTTAAGTTTTGCAGATACATACTTTCCTGCGTTAGTTCGTAGCGCAGAACTACAGAATTTTTTAAAAATTGAAGATAAACGCTTTAAAGCATTAGCTATTGAAGGTAACTTAGAGGCTGCAATTAAAGAGTTAGATGATGTTAGCATAGGTTATCTATCCTTATCTATTTTATCACCTGATAATCAGGTTGAGTTTTATTATGAAAACAGTGATGATCCTTTCAGTGAAATTGATCCTAGAATACCTGAAATTGTAAAAAAAAGGCGAGAAACCTTTACACCTAGCGCTAGAACACTAATTAAACACAATGGTTCAATTAGACTCGTTTATGTTCGATTTATTGACCGTTATACCTTACGTCAACCACTGATGAAAGACTGGTCCAAAGCCGTTGCAGTGGTAATGGCCTTTGATATCAAAGGCTTTGATCAACTAAGACAAACGCTGAAGCAAACGACAGGTAGAATTTCAGAGTTATATGCAGAGAACCAGCCTCTTCCTGTATCAGGTGCAATGATTCAAGTCTCACATGCTATCCCCAATTTAGGTTCAATTTACTTAGAAGTCGATAATAAGTTCATCCAAGAGCTGTTGAATGAACTTTACTTAAGAATTTCTGTTTCATTTATTTTGTTGACATTATGCTCTTATATTGTACTCAATAATCTAATTAAACGATATATAACTGGTCCCATCCAAAATTTAGAGCATGAAATTACTGAAGTACTAGAAGGTCATAAACAACAGCCTCTTCCCTATAAAAGTGATGATGAAGTAGGTAGCTTAAGCCGTGTATTTGCTAAATTATATAGCCAGTTACACGGTGCTTACGAAGTCACTAAAGAAATGGCTGAAAAAGATGCTCTCACTAAACTTTATAATCGTAGAATGTTTACTCGCTGTCTAGAAAGAGTATTACATCGAGCAGAGCACAATAATCAAAAGGTCGGTTTATTATATGTGGACCTAGATAATTTTAAATTTGTTAATGATAAATATGGTCATGAAACCGGCGATATTTTACTAAAAGCCTTTGCTACAAGATTACAAGATACCGTACGCACAACCGATATCGTACTAAAATTTTATGATCATGATTTAGCTCGCTTGGCTGGAGATGAATTTGCTGTATTGCTGCATGAGTTTAATAAAGATGCAGTATTATATAAAGTCGCTGAGCGTATTCTGAGTTTATTCGACAATGGCTTTACTTGTGAAGTTGGCCACTTCCCCATCTCTGCTAGTATTGGTATAGCTATTTACCCCAATGATGGTGCAAACCCAACAGAGCTTATTTCCAATTCAGACGCTGCTATGTACCAAGCTAAACATGCGGGGAAAAATCAATATGCTTTTTATTCTCAAGAGCTCGCCTCTCAGGCCCGCCGGGATAAAGAAATTGAAACAGAGTTAAAGAAGAAAAATTTTTCTGAATTTGAAGTTTACTATATGCCCATTATCGATACTAAAAAAAATCGCGTAGCAGGGGTTGAAGCTTTACTAAGATGGCATTCCAAAGCATTAGGCTTTGTTTCACCAGCAGAGTTTATCCCTATTGCAGAAAGCAGGGGATACTTTGAAGCTATCGATTTATGGGTTATACAACAAGTAATTCATGATTCTAAAACCTTATTGGAACTATTCGGAAACCATTTAAAACTTTCTATTAATATATCTTCAGCTCAACTTAGCTCTCAGCTATTTAGCGAACAAATTGCTAAATTATTTAATCAAACTGATCTTACATCTGTTGTTTTTCAATTAGAAATCACTGAAACGTTCGAAATTCAGGATTTAACAAAAGTTGAAAATAATTTACATGATTTAAAAAAATTAGGCTTATCTTTGGCCATTGATGATTTTGGCTCAGGTTATACCTCTTTGGTTCAGCTATTAAACTACCCAATCGATACTATTAAAATCGATAAATCATTAGTGGATATGATGGTGGATACTCGCCGTTGTGCGATGGTCATTGCACTTATTAAGTATTGTAAACAACAGGGTTTTCAAGTAACGGCTGAAGGCATTGAAAGAGAAGAGCAGGCTTCTATTCTTATTGAGGCTGGCTGCGATTACTTGCAAGGTTTTTATTATGCGAAACCAGAGCCATTATCCGCACATATTGAAAAAGCTAATAGCCAGCCAATTATTAAAAAATCCAGTTAAAGAATACCTTTAAATAAACTTGGCATAGGAGGGTATCCCCTCAGACTCACTAACTGGTTTAAACTGAGTTAACGTATAGTTTTCAAATAGACTTTGACCAAACTTCATCTCTGATAAAAGCTCTTTTGCTGAAAATGCCGTAAATCGATGGGGGTTTGGCATAATCACCGGGGTTAGCTGTTGTTGCAACAACAATTTATTAGCAACCAAAACACCAATTGTTCTGATATTACCATCGATAAAAGGTTTTGCCCTGGCCAACTCCTGGCAGCAGCGAGCAATGGCCGCTAATTTATCGTTTTCAGTTCGAGAAAAACTTTGTGCCTGATTGTAATCAGTTAATATATCGGCTGTCAGTTCCGTACATTGGGCAGCGGTTCTAGGCTTAATCTGTAAGTTAATTTGCTGAGCATCTTCATAACTTAAAGAGCCATCCTTTAATATCACTCCTAACACTTCAAACCAGGGCTCCAGCTGATAGCCCTTAATTAATTCAATTAGCCCAGTTTCAGAAGCGTTGACTTGTTTATCTATTAATGGATCTCCTGCCATCAGGCTTTTGGTAACTGCTTGTTGATCCTGGTAACCAGTTGGTAAGGTAATTTCTGGTAGTCCATATTGCTCCTGGATCAGCTGTTCCTGCATCGTTTTACCGACAGGTAATACGCCTGCTACAGCCTTACTCTGTAGTTTTTCCAATAATGTGGTATCTAATGGCTGTTCCACTGTAGAGAGCATATGGCTGAAGCCATAAAACATGGCGGCTAAATAACCAGCCTCATCTTCAAAACCATATTCACCTCTTAGCTCCTGTTGGCTATGATCAGTCATTAACCGCCAGGCCTGCTGCTTATCAAATGCCTGAAGCGCCTTATGATTGTTCATTGCTTTATGCAATATAGGCTCTGCTTCCAGCTTACGGTAAATACCTATAAGAATCGTCAGTAGTTTATCTTTTAGCCCTTTAAACTCAGGATTAATTTTATCGTTATCAAGAATTGCTTGCTTAAGCTTTGCTGCTACATCTATCGCAGCCAGCCCAGCTGAAGCACTTTTCTGCTTAAACTCGATAGCTTTTACCAGTGCGCTGGTTAGCTCTTGATGAGAAGACTGATCTGACAGCTGTTTCGCTATAAGATTGCTAATCGCCTTATAAGACGGGTTAGTCGCAAGTTTGCTACTTCCAGTTAATGCTGTTGAATTATTTAAAACACCACTGATCATTTATAAGCACCACGATCAATTATAAGCCTGGCAATGCCACACCAATATAATATGAATATAACATTGCATTGTATAACAATTTCAGCTTTTATATATGAACAATCGCTCACTTTAAAGACCAGTATAATTCAGACATTCCCGTTCTTTCATCCATTCGTTTTATATTGCGCTCATTTGCTTGAAAAAATGTATTCTCATCCTTTTGTACCAACCAAGTAAAGATTTTAAGCATCTCTTCTAGTTCGTATCAGCCATTGATAGTAATATCTGCCAGCAACGCTCTCCAGGCAAATATCAACAAGCCCTTTACTATCTAATGGTTTTATATTGTGGCAATTTCCAACAACATATTCCTTACCTTCATAACGAAAGTTAAAAATACCCATTTCACTTTAAACAAAAAATTGGCTGTATTGTTTAGCATTATCCTGATTATGTTTTGCAGCATCTTCAGCTATATTGCCTATGAAGAAATTAACACCAGTGCCCATCAACAGGCTGAGGCATTCGGCGAAACGATTAGTAAGCAAACAGCCAATATGGCTGGTGAGCTACTGATGACTAACGACCGAATAAGCTTAAATGTCCTGCTAAGTGATCTGGTAGAAAATCCCTATATATACAGTGCCAGTATTTACAGCACCAAAAACCAGCTGTTAGCTTCAGCTACCACCAAGTCTAAAAAACAACAGTTGGCTACCAAAAAAACTTATACAGCTCCAGTACACCACCAAGAAGTGTTTGTTGGTTTAGTCAGAATAAAACTTAATGACTTTTACATCAGCAAGCCAGCAAAAGATGCAACCACTATGGTTGTTTTTACCAGCATCATGTTACTAATCTGCGGCTTACTGTTGTTTATTCAGCAAACAAACAGGCTAAGCCTGGATTTACGAAAGCTCACTGCTATTATTCAGCGAAAAGATAAAAGCGCTATTTACCAGCTAAAAAATACAACGCGTAACGATGAGTTAGGCCTGCTTGCTCGCTCTATACCAAGCCTGTTACCGCCCGATACAGCACCTGTTGTTGAAGTGCCCAGCCACATTCTTAACCATTCTGCAACGATTTGTATACAATTTTCAAATATTGATACGCTTAAGCAGTGCTTAACGAGTGAGCTGTTTAATCAAATGCTTAATCAGCAGTTGAACTATATTGAAACACTTGCCAACCAACATAGTGGCCATATTAACTACTCAACAGAAGGCAATGTTTTTATCAGCTTCCTGCAAAATCAGGTTGAAGACTTCTTTTTCAAAGCAATTCAAACAGCAATTGATATTCTCAATTACCAACCTAGTGACCAACAAACCAATAAAATAACCATGGGCCTAGGAATTAGCATCGACAACCAACCACGTAAACATCCCACACTGAGTAAACACCCAGCGTTACAAGCTAGTGCTGCTTGTGAAGCTAAGCAAATTGCCTGCCTGGCAACTGACGAACTGTTCATCCATGAAGCTACTCTAGAAATTTTTAATGACAGTCGAGTTCAAACAGAATCCGTTTTGGAACTCCCTAATATTAAACGCGTTACAGCTATTGAGTTTGATGACAATGATGAGCAACAAAGCCAAGTTGGCTAGAAAGATAACAAGTCAGTTCTTCCCCTCAGGGAAGAACTGACTTGTTTTATTCTCCTTCAGCCTCTATCACTTCCACACCATCAACCTTCTGGAAGCCTCTCGGTAGTTTGCTACCACGACGCCCCCGCTCGCCAACATAATGCTCAATATCTCCGGGCTTAAGCACCAGCTTACGACGACCAGAGTACACCATTAAGCTATCTGCTCTACCCAACACCTGTAGGCTGACAACATATTCTTCCCGTTCTGCAGCTCGTGCGGCTGGGATATTAATAATTTTATTTCCCTTCCCTCTTGCCATCATAGGTAAATCAGCCACAGCAAAAACCAGCAGGCGACCTTCATTCGTAAATACCGCCAAGTCTTGCTCTTCTATATCTCGTACAACTGATGGCGTTAAAACCTCTGCTCCTTTTGGCAAAGTTAATACAGCTTTACCGGTTTTATTTTTAGTTAACAAGTCAGATGCTTTGGTAACAAAACCGTAACCAGCATCTGATGCCAATAACAACAGGGTATTTTCATCACCATTAAACATGCCTTTAAAGCTAGCACCAGAAGGTACAGATAAACGCCCAGTTAGTGGTTCTCCCTGCCCCCTGGCTGATGGTAGTGTATGTGTGGCAACCGTATAAGAACGACCAGTGGAATCTATAAATAAAGTAGGTTCATTACTTTTACTCCGCACTGAAAACATATAGTCGTCACCCGATTTATAGTTCAGTACAGTTGGGTCAACCTCATGGCCTTTTGCTGCTCTTACCCAGCCTTTCTTAGATAGAACAATAGTGACCGGGTCTGAAGATAATAAGTCCGCCTCAGTTAATGCTTTTGCCTCTTCGCGAGCGACCAATGGCGAACGACGATCATCACCGTATTGTTTAGCATCAGCTTGCAACTCTTTTTTAATTAACGTCTTCAGCCGCGCTGGTGAGTTAAGGGTTTTTTCCAGCTTGTCTCGCTCTTTGCTTAGCTCGTCCTGTTCACCTCGAATTTTCATTTCTTCCAGCTTGGCTAACCGGCGCAGTTTTAACTCTAAAATGGCTTCTGCTTGGTCATCAGATAAACCAAAACGCTCCATTAATGCCGCTTTCGGATGATCTTCAGTACGAATAATCTCAATGACTTCATCAATATTGAGATAGGCAATTAACAAACCTTCTAACAAATGAATTCGTCGATTAACTTTATCTAAACGATACTGAAGCCGTTTAGTCACAGTATCCCGACGGAAACCAAGCCACTCATTTAAAATAACATCTAACGACTTAACCTGTGGGCGACCATCCACCCCTATCATATTCAGGTTCACTCGATAGGTACGCTCTAAATCCGTTGTGGCAAATAAATGCGCCATCAGCTGTTCAATATCTACCCGATTAGAGCGAGGCACTATCACCAGCCGGGTTGGGTTTTCATGGTCAGACTCATCCCGTAAATCCGCTACCATCGGTAACTTTTTCTTTTGCATCTGATCTGCAATTTGCTCAAGCACCTTGGCACCAGAAACCTGATGAGGCAGTGCTGTAATTACTACATCACCATTTTCAGTATGGTAAATACCCCTCATTCGCAAGCTACCACGACCCGTTTGGTACATTTTTAAAATATCTTGCTTGGGGGTAATGAGTTCTGCCTCAGTAGGAAAATCTGGCGCTGGAATATATTCCAATAACTCAGGTAAGGCAGCCTTAGGGTTATCTAAAAGATACACACAAGCATTTACCACTTCTCGTAGGTTATGAGGAGGGATATCGGTTGCCATCCCTACCGCAATACCAGTACCACCGTTTAAAAGCACAGTGGGCACGCGGGCAGGTAACATCATTGGTTCATCTAACGAACCATCAAAGTTCGGCTGCCAATCAACTGTACCTTGCCCTAGTTCAGACAGTAAAAGCTCTGAAAAGCCCGATAACCGTGACTCGGTATAACGCATCGCCGCGAAAGATTTTGGATCATCTGCCGAGCCCCAGTTGCCCTGCCCATCAACCAATGGGTAACGATAAGAAAAGGACTGTGCCATCAGCACCATAGCTTCATAACAAGCACTGTCGCCATGTGGATGATATTTACCCAATACGTCACCCACCGTACGAGCAGATTTCTTATACTTAGCTGTATTTTTCAAGCCAAGTTCGCTCATGGCATACACAATGCGTCGTTGAACGGGCTTTAAACCATCACCAATATGCGGCAAAGCACGATCTAAAATCACATACATTGAATAGTTCAAGTATGCACTTTCTGTGTACTGGTGTAGCGACTGGCGCTCAACCCCATCATCGCCAATCACGATGTCATTCATAAAAGATTACCTACTTTGCTTGCTAACTTTCTAAACTTTCAAACTATCTAAGCCTAAACTTTCAAACTATCTAAGCTTTCCAGTTATCTAAAACTGTATATCAGACAGTCTTAACGTCAAAAGATTATGGTCATAGTATGCATACCCAATAGTAAAGGGTAAAGCTACGACTTTTGGATAAGATATATCACCTATAGTGGTGTTTATTTGAGCAGATGGCGAGCTATCAAGAAATAACCAAAGCAATAATAACTCAACAGTATCATTGAGATGCTTAAAACAGCAGTTGACCGATGTGTGTGCTCCATTTGATGGGGCTGCAATTTGAAAAAGACCATTGTGTAGTTCATGACTTTAACAGATACCGACCCTTATCTCTCAAATTTTTCTGGTGGTTTCACGATTAGCTACAAAACCGATCAGCAATATCAGCAGTTTTAAAGTTCATTTTTCATATTCGACCATTTTTTATTCTGATGAGCTATAGAGGTAGCTTAATACCTTTAACAACCGATTTACCAACAAACACAAAACACCAACACATCACAATAAATAAGACATTAAAATTATTTAATCTTAAACCATTACTAAAAAACTAAATAAATGAAATTATCTAAGCTATTATTCACTAGCGTTGTAGTTTTAGGGCCAACCTCAAGTGCTTACGCTGAAACCACACAGGTGTTTTGTGGAAAGCTTGATGGTAGTGAATGGCACTGGTTACAGGATCCAAATAAGCCATTAATACCAGTTGGTAGAGCTGGACTCTCATATGCTCCTTTAATTGTTTCAGGAGCTTGGGGGTCAACCATTCTACCTTTAGGAGAGTGGGGTTCATTCAATGTAAACATTTTTAGTATTAGCGAAGCAGACTACTTATCAATAAAAAATAAGTGTAGTTCTGGCTATGCTGTTCAACCGGCTAACAATGTTTTTAGCGCCTGGAGTTTGTTCAAAGTCAATAAAGCCAATGGTCAGTTTTTTATTGCTCCAGGTTATGTTGAAAAGAATAGAGTTTTAGCGAGAGATTATAGTTTTGGGCTCAGCGATATCCGCCTAAAACAAGATATTCAACCTTTGCAAGAGAGTTTAGATAAAGTCAGTCGTGTTAGTGGCTATAGCTATTCATGGCGACCAGACAGTGTTCAGGGACAATTAGCTGGCCAAACAGAATACGGCGTTATTGCCCAAGAAGTACAAGCTGAATTCCCAGAACTAGTAAAGCAAGATGACCAAGGTTACTTGCGTGTTGATTATCGCGGCTTGGTTCCAGTTCTTTTGGAATCTATCAAAGAACTAAATACACGAATTGAAGCCTTAGAAGCAAGACAGTAGTTACCCTAGCCGAATGGACTCTATTTTTTGGGGTAAAAACTGGTATTGGCCTAACGATAAAGAATTTTTTTAAAATGTAGAAGATCGTTTGAAGCTTGATAAGTGGGTACTGGATGGTAACTACCCCCGTAGCACACCAGTAAAATGGAAAGCGGTGGATACCATTATTTGGATAGACTACAGCTTTCCTAGAACCTTATACCAAGCTATAACGCGTGCTCTTAACAGATCCCTTACCAAACAAGAGCTATGGCCTGGCACAGGCAATAGAGAAAGCTTTGGTAAACTTTTCTCAAAAGATTCCATAGTCCTTTGGACCATAAAAACCTACTATAAAAATAAAGCTAAATATTCACAGTTAGCTGCGGATGAAGCCTACAAACATATAAAGTTTGTTCGGTTAAAAAATCCACGGGAGTGTCAGGGGTATTTGGATCCGCCTACCATATAGACCAAACAGGTGTTCTAAGTATTTTCAACTTATAACACCCCTAACAAAAAATCACAATACTCAAATTTAATCTACTAAATTGCATGATCTCCTTTGATTCTATAATTAACATCGTTTACTTCCTTTTCAATCCAATCTTTAATTAGCTTTTCCCTTTTTTCTTTTGGAGCAAGAATCCACTCCATTTCAACTGTCATTCTATGTTTACCTGAATTTTCTTTATTCTCTTGTAATCTTTTTATAGCTTCATCTATTTTGTCTTGATCCATTTGAATCCATGGTACACCAGAAAAATAATTCCAGGGTCGTGGTACTTGTAATCGAGTAGGAGTACTAAAAAAACTTGAGCCTTCGCCATCCTCGGATATATCTTGAATATTTACACCTGAAAGATCAGGGGTTTGAATGTTGGTAATTGTAAAGAAAAAGCTTCCATAATGAGATCTATCAGCTTTATCTCTATCCTCATTTGGGTTGAGAATACCATCTTTGCCTAGTTTAACCCTTTCTCTATTAGCAAAATCAGTTTTACCAAATGGCCGAAGAGAGTTTATTTTCTTACCAGTAGGTGCGGTATAACTAAATTTATGATGGCAGGCGAATACATGGCGTTCGTTAAGAAAATCAAAAAGCCCTGTTTGTCCTGACATTGCTTCTTTTTGATCTTTAGTACCCGTAGCCAATAGTCTAGTGATCTCACTAAAACGTTCTGGGTCATAGGGTATTTCAGAGTCTGTCCAGTTTAAATCTCCATCAAAATGACCCAGATAGTGTAGTCTTTCACCAATAACAGGACCTAAAATCATAGGGTTTCTTGAAGCTTCAGCTAACTGAAATGAGATAGGTATTCTTGTCCAGCTTTTTTTCTGCTGCTCGGCTCTATCTGCTTGGTATTCATAAGAGCCATCAGCAGATTTTGAATGTTTAATTTCTAAGTAGCCATTCTTGGTTAATTTATCACAAGCCACCAATAGCACAACTTCTACCGATGTACTCCAATCGAAATCTGGAATCCTTACGCGTGTGCCATTAAAAATTAAAGGTTGGCCTCTTACTTTATATTCATTCATACCAGGGATATCATCATCACCAACAAAGGAATCATGCAACATAAAGTAGGGGTTATTCTTTCCTATTTTAAATAAAGCAACACAAGTAATATTCCCATCAAATAAAGGTGGATACTCAAATTTATAAGATGATGATGTTAAAAATTTCTTATGAAGAAAAAGTTTTTCTAAGTAAACATCTCCATATTTTTTATTAACATCAATAGATACCTTATAATCATCTATCCTATCTTCACCTGTCTTTAGCCTTGTCAGCCAATGATACAAGTCACGTTTATAAATAGATATATGATATAAAGAAGTACTTTGGTTTGCGACTTCAATGGTAAATTCATAATTCATATCACCTAGAATACCAAGCTGGTATTGTTTGTATACATCCTCATCCAAGAATAGGTGACGTGCCGCTTTAGCTATTGGAGATGAATCATTAACAAAATAACGCTCCATTTTCTGAAAGTTACCTGTCATGGGTTTGGTGCCAAACACAACATTATTACCAAGCTGGTAATAAGGCATTATAATTGCGCCTTTTTTTCCTGCTAGAAATTTTTCATTATCAAGCAGCACATCTTCATTTAGTGTCTTTAAAAAACCATCATAAATAGGACCATCAGCAGACCAAATACCATCAACTCTTTTTAGCTGTAACTTAAATGGAACAGCTAATGCTTCCTTGATATCTTGTCGATCTTTCATTACCACTATAATCCTGATCTGATCAAGTGGTGAAATAGATATCAGATCACCATCTTTATCTCTATTTTTGTATAGTTTTTGCCATTCAGTTTTATTATTAGAGCCGTAAGGTCGCCAATAAACATTAGCATACTCGTAGTCTTCAGGGGTGATTTCAGATAAGTCGGTCCTGAAGGTTTTAGCAAATGTCCAAGTATCTTCAGCACTAAAATAATGTACTGGAAATACCCGCTGAAATTCCGCACGAACCGAGCCATCAACATCATTAAAGGCGCTATTAAAAAAACCACGCATGGATACTAACGGCCGATGAAAAAATTCTTTTGTTCCTCCCCAAGCATCAGACACCTCATGAGCAACCCAACTATCCCATGTTCTTTCACCCTTCTCTTCTCTCTCTCTAAGCTCATATTCAGCAACTCCCTGCATCCAAAACTCATCCAAGGATACTGGAAAATCTAAGTCCATAGGGTAGAGCCAGTTGTCGTTCATAATGTATTTATTTATATATAAATCGACTTTCAGCTTTTTAAGTTCCTGAATATAGCCTTCTTGACTATCCGATTCTATAGCCGCTCTTTTAAGCAGCCCCACTAATCCTTGGATAGCCTCAAAGCGCAAGCGATACTGAATATCAAGAAAATATTTTGCGATTCTTAAGCTATCTCGTGAAAGCTCTTCCCCTTTCTCAGGATTTTGTTTCACATTATGTTTTATGATTTCCTGCTTTTTATAATAAAACTTTTCAATTGACTCTTTTAGCAAAAGTTGATTTGCATACGATGTTTCTTCAACTGCATAAATACTGGCATATTTGTCTAGTTTGGATGAAAAATAACCTTCCTGACATAACCGATCAGCCATATCTTGAGCAGGGCCAAATAAAGTAGTAGCTTTATCTGCAACCTTGCCAGCCAGTTGGATCACGGTTATTGCATTGACGACGACAAACCCAATTGGAGTGAAGGAAGCAGCAACCATTACTAAATCGATACAAGTCGATACAAACTTACCTAACTCCTCATTAACTTTTTTGTCATACTTTATACTTTGTAAAATAGCCGCATGTATTTTCTGACTACCCTGTCTAAATGTATGATAAATAGGAATACGCTCACTATTATAAAATCGAGCTACAGCTTCTACACGACGACTAAGTACCTTATTCTCTTCTCCTTGTTTGTCGCGAATTGGTAAAGTTTCACCATAACCAATAATATGTAATTTATCAGCAGGTACACCGTATTCAATTAATTTGGCCTTTACATTCGCAACTCGTCGCTCAGAGAGCTTTTGATTATATTCAAATTCACCTTCAGTACTGGCATAGCCTTTCAAAGTAACAACTGTATCAGCAGAGCATTGATGCATTACGGCCTTTGCGAAGGCATGTATTGAACCTAACTGAGATTTACCATTAATTTGATAAATCTCATCTTTATCTTGTGGAAAGACAACATTCAGTTTGACCTCCTGAGTGCCTACTAAAGCTAATTGACCAGACAAAAAAGACTCATCCTTTAAAATTGCCTTATAGTCTTTTTGAGTTAAGATATTTTTTTCAACATAATTAGCGGTACAAGAACTTAAGTCATTTAAAGTTTGGGTTATTTTATGGTAATGCTCATTAATAGCATGTAGTTGATTAACTGCTTGACTACGGTTCTTGCTAGCATGATGTATAGCTTTTCCTGTAGACCATAAGTCACCTGTTTTATTTATTACATCCAGCACTGCTGCTGCTTTTATAATACCACCAGTTGTATGTCCCAGTAGTTTTACATGCAGTCTTGATAGCCCCATTCGACGCATTCTGCGGTATGCAGCTCGGTTACTGGTAAAACCTGCCTCATTTATCCAGCGATTTTGTAAAACCGTTGAGGTTAATGTACCATTACGCCATTCTTGCACTGATTTAAATAAAGCCGGGCCTTTACTGATCAAGTCATTAATATCTAAAATAGCTTCCATTGCCTTAAAAGTTGCTGAATTCTCAGGTATTGGTGCAAACTCTTTTAATGCGGTAAGGGTGGCCATACCATAACTCCACCGGTCACCAGCAGTAGCAAAGCCACCTACAGTATCATAAATGGTTTTGCCTACTTTTGTTGCATGTACTGCTGAGTCTAATCCTGTTAATACTTTTTTGGCAATATTGCTAGGTACCCGTCCATGAACATCTTCTTTATCTGCCCACATGGCGTGGCGTAAAATATGACCAAATATTTCAGGGCATTGCTGCACCATTACTTCTTCTAACGCAACTGGGTCACCATTAACAATGGAAATATCACCCACAGGAGTATTAATATCAAAGTCCAGATAGGCTAATAAATTATACTTATTATTGCCATCTATTTTATGTTGTTCACTCCCGGCAATAGTAGGGTGCCATTGACCTTTGGAAGCATAGTCAGTTCTTGATAAATCAATTTCAAACTGATATAACCCAGCTTTAAGGTCAGCCTTTGATTTAAACTGAGCAGTTAGATAAATAGGATCATTAGGGTCTGCTGATAACCTCACGGGGAAGAATTCAATATCTTTTTTGCTACTTCTAGCTTGGTTTTTTGTAAGATGCTTGGGCCAAGCTTTAACAGTAGCTCTTTCAAAGCGTTGGTCAGAAAAAAGTACGACTACCCCCCTAAATCTAGGAAATACAAAACCATAGACTTCACCCGTACGATGATTTTTGGCCAACTCTTTACGCCAAACCCGATATTCAGCACGCTGTTCTTTACTTCTTGTTAATAACCCTTGATTATCATCGTTCAATTGCTCCTCTGCTGGTAATGTAAAAATATCTTGTTCCTTGACATTTCTCTTGGTAACTTTATTACCCGTGATGCCGCTGTCTTTTAATACATTATTGATTGCTTTTGCCCAATTAGGCCCAGCCGCCGCCATAGCATAATTCAGCAATGCCTGGGGTGGGGTAAAAAATTCAATCGATTCGAACAACAGTTCGTCAGCATCACGTACTAAATGAAAGTTTTGCCCTTCACCTACCGTTAGCATCAAGTCGGTATTGTCGATATCTTTCTTGGTATACTTGGCATTATCCTGCTTACCATCTAATGTTGCTTTAACTGACTGTGGGGTGACAGTTGCCCACTTAATAACGCCATTTTCGGAGCTAACTAAGGGAGCCCATATGTCACCACCTGAGCTGTTTTCTCCAGCAGTTGTACTTTCATTTTGCTCTTTAGAATTATTTTTCTGTTTTTCTTGTAGTACCTTCGGTAGCTTAACATTAGCTATATGGCTTGGTACTTTGGCAAAAATGAGTTGATTTGGCAAAGGCTCATAACTACCTGTTGGTTCTCCTTGTTCATCAACCTCTACCGTCATAAAATACAAGAGCTGTTTATCTTTCGCAGAACCTGATTGACTAGCCATTTTCGCTCCTATCATTTACTTCCTGCTTGTAAGTTATATAGGGTGGCATCATTGAGTTTTAATGAAAAAGGTATTACTGGTTTTTTCTGTCTATATGGTGTTGTATCTAAGTCTCTTGCATCAAATTCTTTGTATCTAAAGTCATAAAATACTGGTTTTTCATTATCAATAAATGCTACAAATGAAGGGCGACCTTGTTCGCCAATATCATAGATTTGATCTAGGCTTGTATCAATTATAATATTTCCACCTTTAGCACTACCCTTTAGTGCAAACACAAAACGACCATTTGGACTAAATTTAACAAACATACCAATTCTTCTTTTTTTATACAGTTCAGGAAAAAAATTTTTCTTATAAGTCGGCTCTTTACCATCTTTTTTAAATTTATAAATAGTGCCTCCATAACTTACACCAATAAAGTCATCATTTGGGCCATAAATCTTAAATGCCATGTAAGGTTCTTCGTTTTGATATTTTTCTATTGTTTTACCTGTTTCAATATCATATTCACGAATTGTGGTCCCCCAACGATAAAGCAGCTTTTTGCTATCATGTGTGAAGTTCAAATACATCTCTTGACGGGACTCTTTTTCTACTGTCACTGCCGTATCATTTTTTAAGTCAATTAACATTATGGGATCATAGGCAAAGCGTTTACCTGTCATCATTAATGCTAAATAACGATTGTTTGGGCTGCGCACAGGGCGTGCAGTAGCAATAACTCCCTCTTCAAACTGATTTAAATACTCTTTAGATGCCACTCGACGTAGATCAGTACCATCTTTTTTAATACTCCATACTTCTTTGGCAAGGCTATCCAAGTCTTGTCGTCTCATGGTGAACTGAATACGAGGCTGATCAAATTGCCTAGGGTCATCTAAGTCTTCTTCCAACACCAAGAAATCATAAGGTGGTGTAGGTGGTCCCATTTTAGCATTTTGGGTTTTAGCCTCAGGGGTATCTAATGCACTGATAGTTTTATATTCTGGCTCACTGTTACAAGCCACTATCAGTAACAATGTATAAATTGTGACGAGATTTTTGAATATATTCATTATATTAATCTACTAATGTCAGTTTATTCAGATTAAGTCTAGCGATCACCTGCGGAAGCATAGCTATGTTCTCATCTTACCTCTTGTGCTTTAGAATCATCTTTCTGTTTTTCTTTTAGTGCTTTCGGTAGCTTAACATCGGCTATATGGCTTGGTACTTTGGCAAAAATGAGTTGGTTTGGCAAAGGTTCATACTTACCGGTTGGTTCTCCTTGTTCATCAACCTCTACCGTCATAAAATACAAAAGCTGTTTGTCTTTTGCGGAACCTGATTGACTAGCCACTTTAAAACTCCTTTTACTTATTACTCAAATTCAGATTATATAAAAAAGCATCTTTTAACTTCATAATTAGCGGAATCTCAGGTTTAACCTTACTATACGAAATATTATTGATACGACTTGCATCAAATTTTTTATAGTTGAAGTCATAATAAACAGGCTCTTCAGTAGCCATAAATGCAACTACTGACGGTCTATTTCTTTCTCCAGTTTCATATGCTTTATCGTTGATTGTATCAACTAACAAGTTACCAATAGCACCACTGCTTTTCGTTGAAAAAACAAATCGTCCATTTAAGCTAAACCTTACAACTTCTAGTATTCTAGACTTAGATTTTTTTGGGTAAAAATTTTTCTTATAAGTCGGCTCTTTACCATCTTTTTTAAATTTATAAATCGTACCTAGATAGCTAATACCAATAAAATCATCACTTGGGCCATAAATCTTAAATGCCATGTAAGGTTCTTCATTTTGATATTTTTCTATTGTTTTGCCTGTTTCAATATCATATTCACGAATTGTGGTACCCCAACGATAAAGCAGCTTTTTGCTATCATGTGTGAAGTTCAAATACATCTCTTGACGGGACTCTTTTTCTACTGTCACTGCCGTATCGTTTTTTAAGTCAATTAACATTATAGGATCATAGGCAAACCGCTTTCCTGTCATCATTAATGCTAAATAACGGTTGTTTGGGCTGCGCACGGGGCGTGCAGTAGCAATAACTCCCTCTTCAAACTGATTTAAATACTCTTTAGATGCCACTCGACGTAGATCAGTACCATCTTTTTTAATACTCCATACTTCTTTGGCGAGGCTATCCAAGTCTTGTCGTCTCATGGTGAACTGAATACGAGGCTGATCAAATTGCCTAGGATCATCTAAGTCTTCTTCCAACACCAAGAAATCATAAGGCGGTGTAGGTGGTCCCATTTTAGCATTTTGGGTTTTAGCCTCAGGGGTATCTAATGCACTGATAGTTTTATATTCTGGCTGTTCTTGGTTATCAGTCGAATCTGAAGGTTGACAGGCTATTAGGGAGAGTGCTGTTACAACAATAAAAAAGTAATGATTAAGTTTTTTCATCTTCTTACAATGCATTTTCATCTAACGCTTTCAAGTTCATTTAAATTATTTTTACTAGTCTGTTATAGACTAGTCCCTCACCCCAACCCTCTCCCTGAGGGCGAGGGAGTCAGGACTGAAGGTGCCATAAAAGCCCATATATACCTCTAAGGTCTTCCTTAACTAGCATTAAAAAACTATCCTGTTTTAGCTTTATCTGATTGCAATGCTTTAGAGCCAGCTATAGTTAATTCTTGTAACTTACTATAAGGTTGACCTTTTAAGATAAACTCTGGTGAATTTAATTCATTAACTGGCACACGAATCAAATCATATTCTCCCCCTTCAGGTGGATCTTCAAAAGCAATCTTGATCCAACTGTCATTAACAGGCTCTGCTTCTTTTAAGGTAATTTGTTCATACCAGCTCTCATCAGTGGTACCCAAATAAAAAATGTCATCCTTTTGTTCATTTATCAGCTTAATATCTTGTTGTATGTAAAGTTGAAGCACCTTGGGCACCGCATCCAAATACACCACTGCAAACTTATCCCCTCGATGTTCATCCAAATAGTTGGAATGCTTTTTTCTCGGGTTTTCTGGTGGGGGGACGACTTCTGGGTTTTGGTCTAATAATGCGGGGGCGATGGGGCCGACGGGGCCGCTGTTTAAATCGAAGTGCTTGCCGCTTTCATAAACATCAATAGCATCAATCGGTGTGGTGCGTTTTTCTAGAGCCACTGGGCTGTTTTCTAATTGGTCTATTTGTTCCCAGGTTAATTGTTTGCGGGAGTACATCATTCGATAGCCAGTGATAATGCTACCGTTGGCTTTAAATGGTATCCAGATGGTATGAAACACTGCTCCCAATGCTTTACGCTTTTCTGAATCGTCCATGGCGAATTGATTGGTTCGCATACTGCGGTAGTAGTGTAATCGTGTGTCGCGATAGGTTTGGTGATTATTGACTAGCAGTTCTCGCCATACTTTCCCCTCTTTAAATACATATACCCAGCCGCCATGGGGTAAGATATTCGACTCGGGCCGTAGTTTGTTTTCAGTAATGTAACCCAAAGGTTTCACAGGGATTATCACGTTATCCCATTCTTCCATTTCCGTATCTTTATGAACGGGGAGTACATTTTCAACAAACGGCAGGTTAAGTGGGGGTTCGGTAGCGGAAGCATTCGATTTATGCATTGATATGCGTAAACCCAGATTGCGGGGCTGATTAGGAATATTACTAATTGTGACCAGGCTTCGGTGCAAAGTGCCGTCTTTTTTGTAAGGAGTAGCGCCCTCGTTGAGTTCGATCAACCCGGCTTGACGATTGCCATATACCACTACCTGGTTCATATCCTGGCAGATGCCTGCTACTTCGACGACAATTTTATAATCCAGATCGAGCTCTTCTTCTCGATCAAGCCGAACAGGCTCTGGCACATACTCAGGCTCTTTCGGTTTTCGGGGTTTAACATTAAAAGGAATACGCGTTGGTACTCCACGAATACTGATTTGTAGAACGCCATCCTGGATTTTACGGACAATACGCTCTTTAACATCACCAGTGCCTGACTCGCCTGCAAGAGTGACCAGTTTACTTTCCAGCATAGGATCGCTTCTGCAACTTTCATCTAGAAACTGTTGCATTTCATCATAGCTAGTAAACAGTTTTTCAAAGAAGTCATCTTCACTGGGATACCCACGGTAGTGAATTTCGTAGGTTTTATCGCCAACGGTGAAACGGGTATGCATGTAAGGGCACCTTAGCAACAGCATATCTGGAAAGTCAGCTACTATATTTTTTCATTAAGGATAGTACTAGTGATCCATGCGCAAAAATAAGATAACCATTTCGTCAACACCAGCACTGTTATCAGATTACACTAGTTGTCATAGATATTTAGCTTTAGTGACCTGCCTTTCTGAACTGCAAAATAAAGCTGGAGCCCTTCTCAGTGTCGGCCAGGCGAATACTTCCCTGACAGGCCTCCATTAGCGACTTGATAATACTCAGGCCAAGTCCTGTGCCACTTTGTTCTCTCCTTGTGGTAAAAAAAGGTGTAAATATTTTGTCTCTATTTGCTTGAGATATTCCACTACCGTTGTCAGTAATTATTAACTCTACCAGTTGATTATTTACTTTCAGGGAAATATTAACTGCTGATGCATCATGTTGCTTAGCATTATCGAATAAGTTTATCAGGATTGTTTCAAGATTATCGGCTGTAATCCTCACCCAACAATTGTGTTGCTTTGGCAGCTCAACTTGTAAGCCAGTTGCTTGATGACGTGATGACAGTTTATTTAAGACTACCATTAAATCAGCAGTTTCATTATCACTGGTTTGACTATCTGCCCTGGCTAACTCTAACAAGCGAGTAACTAAACGCTTCAGTCTGTCTGTATCCTGTTGGATATTCGACAAAAATTGCTGTTTAGTTGCGTGCTCCATGTCATCAATATGATCCATCAGTAATTCTGCAGCCCCTTGAATACTGGTAAGCGGTGTTTTTAATTCATGAGAGACATGAGCGGCAAATTCACGAATATATTCCGACCGCTGATGCAGCGATTTAGCCATTTTAGAGAAACTTTTCGATAATAGCTCAAGCTCTTTGGTAACAGGGTATTCCAATGGTTCCATTGATTGATGGTCACCTTCAGATACCCTGGTGGTTTTTTTAATTAGTCGGTAAATCGGCTGAGATATCGCATAAGAAGTAAAAAGAGCCAACAGAAAAGTCAATACTACAATAGTAGCTCCTGCCAAAATAACTTTGTCTTTTTCGGCGTATAAATGTTTTAAAATATTTTTAGGCGTGCGTGAAAGATAAACCACTCCCCACAGTCGGCCATTATGAATAATTGGCAAGGCAACAAATACTCTAATGCCTGTCCCCCGACTGATTGAGGCCAATGCTGGTGGCGGCTCATCGGAAATTCGCTGTCGAATGACACTGGCATAATGGCCTTGCATAGCCGTTTTTATTTCACTGATATGAGCAAAAGATAACCCCAATTCTGACCGACCAGCAATAACATTGCCGTTATAGTCCAACAGCCTTATGCCTGTAAGGGTAGTTTTTTGTGAGTCACGCAATATCGCTGCTAATATTTTTCCTGCTTGGATAGCAACTCCATCGGGATGGGTTGTTGAAGTTATTCCATCCGGCCTGGAAGGTAGTGACTTATTTTTAGCTAAATCAATTTGAGGGTAAATAGGCGTATAATAATTATCTATTTTTGGTTTTGCCTCCCTATTTATTTTTACACCATAGCTCGACTTAGCTTCAACCAAATTCACCACTTGCTGTTTATAACTGGCGGCAATCACTGCTGCCTGAGAGATCAATGATAACTCTGTTTGCCTAACCAATTCATTTTCATAAATTCTAAAGAAAAATATGCTGCCTAAGGGTAAAACCAGCACAACTAAACTAACTATAAGAAACACTGTGCGTAACCGCAGCCTTCCTTGGTACTGTTTTTCGCTTGTTAACATACCTTTTTAGCTAACCGATAGCCGACACCATGAACTGTCTCGATGATTAATTCACAGCCAGCCTGCTGAAATTTGTTTCTGATATGTCGAATATGGCTATCGATTGTACGGCCACTGACGTGAATATTCATATCATAGGCAACATTCATGATGCTATCACGATCAAACACTTTTTCTGGACGCCGCATAAAACAATGAATAATTGAAAACTCCATTGCTGTTAGTTTAACCAGCTGACTACCCCAAAACACTTGGTGTGTTTCTGGTTCAAGCACCAATAAACCATGGGTTAGCTTTTCATATACTTCTGCTGACTGCTGATTAACCTGTTGCTCTGCATTAACAGGTTGTACTCGTTTTAAAATGACATTTACCCTGGCTACTAGCTCTCTGGGGCTAAATGGCTTGGTTACATAGTCATCACCCCCTATTTCCAAGCCAATTATTTTATCTACTTCATCATCTCGTGATGATAAAAACAGAATAGGCACCTCAGAGGTTTTTCTGATGGCTTTACACACCTCCAAACCATCCAGCTCTGGCATATTGATATCTAAAATAATCAAGCTAGGCTGATGTTGCTCAAACAGCTGTACGGCCTGTTGTCCATCCTTGGCTTCAATAGGCAACATACCAGCCTTCTGTAAGGCAAATACAATAACCTGGCGAATATGGGGATCATCATCAGCAACGAGTATTTTTTTCTCCATTTTATTCACAGGGCGCCTATCCCCCTCCTCGCTTAGCTGGATACCCTAATTTATTAAGCTCAGCTATCAGGGTATCGCAATGATCACCCTGAATTTCAATCACCCCTTGCTTCACCGCTCCGCCCGTACCACAACGCTGCTTCAACTTTTTTGCCAATGCTTTCAGGTCGTTTCCTGTCAGGACCAAGCCTTGGATAGTGGTTACCGTTTTACCCCCTCTACCCTTAACCTCACGACGCACTCTGGCCACGCCATCAGTGAAAGTATCCGATACAGTTTCCTCTGCTTCAGTAGGTTTGATCCTTCCTTGATCAGTAGAATACACTAGTCGACTATTATCAGATGGATCTCGTTTTGCCATAAGGGATATACTCTAACCATTAAATACACTAATTTTACTGTTGGGCTCAGTGAATTTTAACAGGCACCTAGCCTGCTTAACACCACGCTACCTGCTAGCCACTATAATTAAACAAGCGAACGCCTGAGCTGACGTATATAGGTGATGAGCTGTATCGAGAGATAACCATGGGCACTTTGCAAGAAATCTTCATGACAGGCAGCAACTTGATTGTTGGCCTCATTTTACTCGCCACCCTCTCCTTGATCATTGTAGCTGTTACTTTTTATATCATTGATATCACCCAAACCACCCACGCTATCCGTCGTAATTATCCAATTATTGGCCGGTTTCGCTATTTTTTTGAGCATTTAGGTGAGTTTTTCCGCCAGTACTTTTTCGCTATGGATAGAGAGGAGCTCCCGTTTAATCGCGCACAGCGCAGCTGGGTGTATCGCTCAGCCAAAAACCTGGATTCCACCATTGCATTTGGCTCAACCCGCAACTTAAACCCGCCAGGAACAGTATTATTTGTCAACTGCCCGTTTCCGACCCTAGAGGCGGATGCCGTTGATCCTCAGCCCATTACGATTGGCCCTTATTGCGAACAGCCGTACATCACCGCAGGTATTTTCCATATCTCTGGAATGAGTTATGGTGCTATCTCAAAGCCTGCTGTACAAGCCTTGTCACACGGAGCTAAACAGGCCGGCTGTTGGATGAATACTGGCGAAGGAGGGCTATCACCTTACCACCTAGAAGGCGGTTGCGACTTAGTGTTCCAAATTGGCACCGCTAAATACGGGGTAAGAGATGAGCATGGTAATTTAAGTGATGAAAAACTAAAAATCATCGCAGACCATAGCCAAATAAAGATGTTCGAAATAAAAATGAGCCAGGGAGCCAAACCCGGTAAAGGCGGTATATTACCTGCCGTAAAAGTGACCGCAGAAATTGCCGCCATTCGCGGTATACCAGAAGGCCAAAGCTCAATTAGCCCTAATGGCCACCCAGACATAAAGTCAGTAGCAGACCTGTTAGATATGGTTGAGCATATTCGCTCAGTAACAGGTAAGCCGGTTGGTTTTAAAGCCGTTATTGGTGCCTATGGCTGGCTTGACCAACTGTTTGCTTTGATCAATGAGCGTGGCATCAAAAGTGCGCCCGACTTTATTACCATTGATAGTGCCGATGGTGGCACTGGAGCAGCTCCAATGAGCTTAATGGATTATATGGGATTGCCTTTAAAAGAGAGCCTGCCACTGGTTGTCGATAAACTAGCTGAATATGGTTTAAGAGATCGTGTCAAAGTGATTGCTTCAGGTAAGTTAATTAATGCGGCCGATGTTGCATGGGCATTGTGTCTAGGTGCTGACTTTGTTACCTCTGCACGAGGCTATATGTTTGCCTTAGGCTGTATCCAAGCCTTACAGTGCAACAAAAACACTTGCCCCACTGGTATCACGACTCATAATCCAAGGCTACAAAAAGGGCTGGTAGTGATAGATAAAACAACTCGTGTCGTCAATTATGTAAGGAACATGACGTATAACGTTGGTGTAATTGCTCACTCCTGTGGAGTTAAAGAGCCAAGACAGTTAAAACGCTACCATGCTCGCATAGTAACAGACAATGGCCTATCTATACCGTTGGATCAATTGCACCCTAATATCATTGCCACAGATAAAACAACGATCAAATAGTCAGTTGCTACTACCGATTTAGCTGATTAATTATTAGTTTAATTAACGTTTACTCAAACAGTTTGATCAACTCACCAGTAAATACCAATTGCCAATTTGGCTAATAGCATAATTGTTATTCACAGGGTAAAGTTAGCAGTCAAGGCCTAAGTAACAAGCTATGTTTAGATAAGGTTATCTGTACATTGAATGCCCATTATTATTTAGACTTAAAGTCATAATGGGTTTGAGGAAAATCACATATCACGGATCAATTGGCACATTTTTTGGGTTATGCTTTGGACCAGAGAAAAACTACCGCTATTATTGGTCTCCGCTCAGGTAATTGCTTTATAGAGAGAAGTACAGGGAACATGACATGAAGAAAAAACTTTTGGCATGCGCCATTTGCACCAGCCTTGCTTTTAGCTCTGGCTGCGAGAACTTAAACCTCAATAAAGAGTCTCTTGGTACAGCAATTGGTGGTGTTGCAGGGGCTTTAGCTGGCTCACAAGTAGGCAAGGGTAAAGGTCGAAAAATAGCCATTTTAACGGGTGCCCTGATTGGTGCTTATGTGGGTAACCGCATTGGTGCTCATCTTGATGAGCAAGACCGAATCGCCTTACAGCAGCGTTCAGTAGATGTTCTTAACCAAACAAAAGACAACCAGCCAGTTGTCTGGAAGAGTAACAAAACTGATGCATCTGCTACTATCACTCCATCCAATAGCCGCTCTGAAAATCGCCCAGTTTCAATTGTTAGAGATAAACGGGTAGAACCTGTTGCCAACATGACATTAATTGGCAAACCCTATAAAGCCGTGAAAAGCGTGAATATCCGCAATATGCCCAGCACAATTGGCAATAAAGTAGGCGGCCTTAACTCTGGAGACGTGATTACCGCCGTCGGTCGTACTAAAAGCGGCTGGATTTTAGTGGCTAAAAACAACATTACCTTAGGTTATGTCAGCAGTTCTTTTCTAAAGCCCCACAGTGCTGCCGCTCCATCAGAATACCAAGCAGTGGCAATGCGTGATGGCGGGGTTACCCTAGAACAAGTTAAAAAAGATCAATCAGGTGCCATTGACCTGGATAGCGTCAACCTTGATGAAATTGAGTTGGTAGAAGATAAAGTCGTTGCTCAAACTGACTGCAGAAATGTGGATTACAAAATAACCAACAAAGGAAAAGAAACAACCGAGACCTTCAACGCCTGTAAAGGAGCTGATGGTGCATGGGAAATTATTTAAATCAGGATAGTTTACCCAACAGCCTGTTTTTTAATCTTCTGTCTCTTTCATCAGCCCTCACCAAAAACACAAAACGTAGCTCTGCTACGTTTTGTGTTTTATTAAATGAACGCTCTGGGCCAGGAAGTTTGCAGGTTGTTTTGGCCTTCTTTTAAAGGGGTGTTGCAAAAGGTCATGAGTGCAGCAAAATCGATTTTAAATGCAGTATTTACAAGCAGAGTGGTTTTACAGCCATCGCTAAAGTGGCTTTGCTACATTGTGCTGACTACCCTATCACTGGCAATTAATACATCACTGGCAGCTACTGAAAAACGTGTTGCCTACTCAAAGAAGTTTGGTATTGAAGTTTTTGCTATTTATCAAGGTGACAGCTGGTGCCATCGTGTTGTCAATATAGAGCTAAGAGCAGCAGACCCAGCTATTTTTAAATCCAATAGTATTGGTGCCTTTATAAAAAAAATAGGTGCCGTATTACCTACTGAGTGTGATCAAGCCCATCAATTGGATATTAAAGGTAAAGATAAGCACGGCCAGTTACACTTAACAGCAAAAGCCAGCACTAAAGACCAGTTAGCCTGGCAAGTAGCAATTTTAAAATCAGCACCCGCGGCAGTGGATGACACACCTCCAGCTTCACCCGTCACCACTTCACAGCCCGAAGCCAATTCACTAACGACTAAATCGCAGCCTAATGAAGAACCTGAACAACCTTCTTTGAAAAATGCTGCTGCATACTGGCAACCACCCAATTCACAACAAAACATTAAGTATTCAGCCGGTTCTCAAGATTTTGAAATATCAACTAATGACTGGCGCTGCAAACTTAAAATTAATCATCTAAATAACCCAAGAGAACAAAAACTACTTGTTCTTAAGCCTCAAGGGCTCGGTTGTGATGAAAACCGCCTGGCCTATGGGCAAGGGGTAGCAAATGTCAGTTTTTATGATGGTCGCGTTTATGAACAACTGAAGGGTAATTTTTATTTAGGCTACCACTTTGATTACAACGTTGTTATTAATAAAAAGATTTTACTTCATCGTACACGCTTAGATAAAAGAGAAGCATTAACCTTTTACCTTGGTGAACTACCAGTATTTGACACACAACTCATTGGTATTTTGTTCCATACCAGCCAGGGATGGAGTTTTAGTAATGGCGCTATTATTGCCCTTACTAGAAATAAATCTTTATTTCAAAATACTCGATTAATTAAACAATTTGAGCACGCGATAAGTGGCAAAGCAGCAACAATCAGCCATGCGGCTAAAAATTATAAGCTTTATGTGATGGAGCAGCTTAAATTGCCTTTAAAAGCAGATAGCAACATGCTGTATAGCGCTCAATTTACTAAGCAAAATGAGCAATGGCTGGTTGCTAGTGACACCATCAAAAACTATGTTGCAGGCAATATTAACCAAGCAACACAATCTGCACTATCACAAGGTTCCTTAGCAAATCGTATCCAGATTGATACTAAGCGCTTAAAAAAAGCTTCTTTAGCAGACCGCCTCACTTACCTATACGACGATGTTGATCAGATTAATAACCCGCTATTACAAGCAGCTCAGTTTTTCTATACCCATAACAAACTAAAAACCTTTGTTTTGGTTAAAGTCAACAGCATTGGTAACCCTGCCATTGTCGACTGGCCTTATCCCATTGAATTACACAACACAGGCCAAATAAACCAATTAGGCTGGTATCTGGTGTGGGGAGAGGTAAAAGGCAATCCAAATAAGGTATCTGACAGCGGCTTTTTAATTCCGCAAATATTTGTCAACAAAGTAAAGGCTTGCGAACAAGAAGCCTGCCGTGAATATAACGATGTGACTCAGCTGGTGCTAGAACGTTACCAAATGACAGAATGGCAATAAGGGATCATGCATTTATGACCAGAGTTCTAATAATTATTGGCTGTATTATTGGTATTCTCACTGGAGGCTGGTTTTATTTGCAATTTAATGCTGTCCAGCAGTTTGAAAACGCTTTAATAGAAGCAGAACTAGACCAGCACCTGACTTACCAAGGTATTTCGATAAACCCTGTTACTGGTATTATCACTCTCAGCCAGCCAGCATTAAAACATCAAGGTGGAGCTAGCAAATGGGGAAATTTGCCTGCATTTAATTTAGAGGCAGAAACACTTCAAACCAGTTTTACTCACTTTAAAAACTTAACCAGCCTACAACAAGGCGAGTTAAGTATAACTGGTTATAAAGCTAAGCTAATCGAAGATGCTGAATTATACCGAACCATTGGCGATAACCAGTTTGTATATATGTTGGTTGCAATGGGTTATGACAAACTACCTATTAATTTTCAGGTAGACTGGCTCTACGATCAGCCAGACGATTTATTAACCCTCAACCTAAAAACCAGTGCCAATCAACTAGGCGAAATCAACGCTAAATTATCTTTAGATAGATTATCATTACTTGAAACGAATGGTGTGCAACCTAGTCTTACTAACCTATTTAGCAACCAGGCGGACTGGGAAAGTGTTCGCTTAACACAGCTACAGGCTACTTATCAGGATCAAGGGTTTATTCGCAAATTTCAGCAGTGGTTCCAACTGTCCCAAGTTAAAACCCCAGACTCTACTATTATAGAACTGCTGTCTGAACCACACTACCAACAGCTATTAGCCCTATGGGAGTCTCAACAAATTGCAAAAAATAACGCGCAGGACTGGCTTGATGCATTGAAAAGTTTTGTTGACAACCCGAACCAATTAACCATTTCAGCCAAGTTCAATCGCCCCATTAGCTTCAGGCTTCTAAAGAGTCAGCCATCCTCAGGCAAAATCGCTGAACTACTTGAACTGGATTTAGATAACTAAGCTTAGTTATTAATTGCTTGAAGTTTCAACTTCAAACTGCGCCTGAACTGTTTTAGTTGCTTTCAGAGGGTTATACATACGTTTCTTTTTAAAGATAATTTTTGGTTGTTTTTTATTCTCATTCACAGGATTTTCAATTGAGGTATTTATTTGGTCTACAACAGGTAAATAAGTATGTTTAGCCCGATATGTTCCAAATTGAGGTGAACTAGAACTCTTTATCTGACTATCTTTAAAACTGTTACCTTTCAGTAACTGTTTTTTCTGCTTATTTTTCTTAACACGCTTAAAATAGTCATTTAAGTCCTTCTCTATTTCCTCTCTGTTTTCATAAATTTCTAAGCGCTTTACCGGCACCTCATCAGGAGCAAATATTTTGGTTTTGACATGAATTTTGTCTTTATAGTGCTCAGGTTCAAACTCTATACGAACATCATCCCCTATACAAATGGCATGGCCTTTTTTAATAGTTAATTTCAACATCGACTATTACTCTCCTAGTTACACCCTTCATTGTGGGTATTCATACTATCTTTCTACACCTATAAATAAGTCGTAACGAATCTAGCTTTGCTTGAATTCTTCATAGCCGACGTTGTAAGCCTTTGTTGGGGGATGCTGGAGCATAAGTAAATATTAACAATTTAATTTGCTACTTGTTCATTTCCCTATTATCATACGCGTGAACGCCAGTACTAATCATTAGTAAAAATAACTTGGGTTGTTTTTTTCTCTTTAATAGCCTTTCAAGCGCAGCTTAAAGGACTTACACCAAACCAAAAAGACGACAGTTTATACCCAAATTCCGAATAATCAAATACGCTATATTGTGAAGAGGGTCATAAATAATTGTGTTTACTACTCCACACCCTTCACTTTAGTAGACCAATTGTAAAACCACTGCTTTATTTCTACATATACCAATCTCAATCAAAAAATTATACGTCAATAGCGTCATACTAAAATAGGTTCTCGCTAAAATAGTTTCTCGCAACAGTAGCTCAGCTAGACTATACCCGTCGCGAATCATTTTTAGATTTTGTTATCATCGTTCCTCACCTAAAAATCCTACGCATTGGGTATATTTGTGAGCACTTTTTATAGCCGTACTCACTTTATAGTTACGCTTACTAATTTATACCCTTAGAAACGAATCACAATCTTCATTCTTAACTCTTATTTTATAAACGCTAGTCCTTAAACAGTTGCAGTAAATAAGCAATTCTTAAACCAGTTCTAGAATACGATAGAAATCAGCAAGTTAAAATTTTTTCTGGTTATACGTTACAAGCCTTGTAAAAATAACAAACAAAAAAGCCGTGATTTTGACACGGCTTCTAGATAAAAGTTTAATGTAAATTACATTTATCTGCTCAAATATTCAGACTAGCCTTTCTGCAACAGTTTTCTTAAATCAATAATTGCTGCATTAGCTCTCGATATATAGGATGCCATTACTAATGAATGATTCGCCCAAAAACCAAACCCTCCTCCATTGAGCACCATTGGACTCCACACTGTTTCTTGAGTAGCTTCTAGCTCACGGATTATTTGCTTCAAACTAATCAGGGCATTCTTTTTATTCAATACACCAGCAAAATCAACTTCTACCGCTTTTAAGAAATGGATCAACGCCCAAGCTGCACCTCTAGCCTCATAAAATACGTTATCTATTTCTAACCAAGGCGTTTTATCATATTGCTCGGATTGCTGGTAAGTTGCCCGCTCTGCATCGGGGTCTCCAGCAAGGTCTAGATTAAGCCGCTCTTTTCCAACACTGGCACTTAATCGTTGTGACAAGCTACCTAGTCGACTCTCCACATCTCGCAGCCAATCATTCAAATTATCTGCTCGTGTATAAAACTGGGCATCAGGCTTACTAGGATCAGCTAACTTTTCAATATATTTATTTAAAAGCTGAATGCCTTCTTTATATTTACTTTCTGTACTCGGCAAGATAAAGCTTTTATTATCAAAACTAAACTTAGGTTCTGCTTTAGCTAACGATTTATCCTCTACAGATTGTGACTGTGAGCGACTAAAACTTTTCCGCATAGCTCTAGATAAATCACGCACTTGAACTAAAACACCAAATTCCCAACTTGGAATATTATCTAATAATACACCTGGGATCATAATATCATTAGAAAGGTAGCCACCTGACTTATTTAACAGCGTGTCTGCAACCTTTGATAAAGTAGCGGATGTTGTAAAACCTGGCACAACCTCCACTTGCCATGCTTCAGCTTTTAGTTTGGCATTTTCCTTCACATTAAAGGAATCAGGCTCAATACTCCAGTAACTACCAATAGCAAAACTAACAACAGCTAGTACCGCCACAACGCCTATAACACTTTTCATGGCCTTGCCCCTTGCTAAAGGCACCTTTTCTACAAATCGAAATAAACTCAGTTTTATCGAATCAATTGACATATTGGCTTCTCTTCCATACTTAGCGCGATAGCGTTAGATTATATAACGATAAAGCCTGGTTTGAATAACCCTTAGCGGGTTATTTATACGACGATATAGGTAATTTAGAGCGATTCTGGGCGATGTAATAAATAACCCTGCCCGCCATCTATTCCTAAGCTCAGCAGCAATTGCCATACATCTTCTGCCTCAACCCCTTCCACTAGGATAGTGATATCGCGGCTATGGGCAATTTGCACCAGCGACTGAATAAAAAACTGGTTGTCTTTACTATCCAACAACTGCTTTAAATAACTACTATCGACTTTAAGATAGTGAACCGACAGGCTTTGCAAGTAAGCAAAAGCATTGGCCCCTACTCCAAAATGGTCAATACTAAATGCTCCTCCCAGCTTACTAAGCCTAGTTGCAAGTTGTTGCATAATAGGTAGTGCTAGTTGTACACAGTATTCAGGTACCTCAAACACCAACTGGGATAACAAAGAGCGGTGTTGATCAAATTTATCAAGTAACCAATTACTAAATGATTCACTTTGTAGTGATCTGGGCGATAGATTAACACAATAAGGACAATCAGCAGGTTGTTGCAGCAAGTGTTGAATAACTAATTCGACGATTAATTTATCAAACTCCTCTGCCAACCCAAAACGCTCTGCCATAGGCAAAAATACACCGGCTGAAATAATATCATTTTCCAATTGGATCCTGACCAATATTTCTCGTTGCAACAGCTGTCGTTTATTGTCGTAAATTTGCTGGTTATAAAGAATAAGAGACTTATTGGTTAATATGCTTTTCAGCTGCTGATGCCATTTATTGGCAGGCCAATCCATACAGCTAGCCTGCTCTGGTTCTACTTTACTACAAGACCAGCCGTTAACGCCTCTTGACTGCAATTGTCGTAGACTAATATCGGCATCTGTTAATAACTGCATTAAGTCACAACGGTTTAATCGTAATACTGCTGCCACATGCAAACTATCAGAGGCATGAATACTTTCTAGTAGTTGAAGGCCTATCAGCTGACGATAAAGTACTTCTGTTGTATTTTGTAGCAGCTCCATTGACATGCGCGGAATAAATACAGCAAAGTCACCTCCACTGCGTCTACTGACTACATGGCCAGGAAAACGATGAAACACTTCAGTAAGTTGTTCAGCTATCTGTTTAACAAGTGCATCCCCTGCTTCTCGACCTTGCTTTAAATTAAGTTGCTCTAAGTGCCTTATTTGCAACAGTACCAGTCCTCCACCTGATTCACCATGTTCCGACTCCATCCAGGCATTTACTCGATTATCAAATGCCTGACGATTTGGCAACCCAGTAATATGATCGCGGTGAGACTGATCTCTTAGCCGTTCAATAATTTCAACCTGCTCATTAAATAAATGCTGCAAGCGTTTAGCCATTCTATTCATAGCCTCAACCACTCGCCTTAAATCACGAGTTTTAGGTAGCTGTGGTTGTACTTCAAACTGTTTTTCGCAAATAGCCTTAGCTTGCTTTTCTAACAGGGAAAGTGGTTTTAAGATTAGTTTTAATAATAGTGTCAAAGCCAACCAGGAAGCTGCCGCTACCAACCCAAATAACACTAAGTTTGATTTGGTTTTCCGCCACAAATCACGATAAGCAATCCCAGGATGACTAGTAACCGATAGCTGACCAAGTACTACCCAACCTTGGTTCACTTCAGTTGTTGCCGTCGGAGCATCCAGGTTAATCCAATTCACAAACCAACCAGGAATATCTTCTAGCCTGACTGGCTGCTCACTATTGACTAATACCTTCCCATCATTATCTGTAAAAATAATTTGCTGATAATAGCCACGGTCAAATACTGCATCGATCATTGAGTCGATAATTGCAATATCATCACTTTGTACGGCAGCAATAGATACACCAAGTGAGGTAGCTGTATCCTGAGCATGGGATTCCAGCTGCTCTTGTAAATAAGCACGGGCATCATAAACATTCAACAAAAAGCTTGCTGAAAATAGCACGACAATAATCAGGGTTAAAAATACCAGTAACAGCCTTAATACCGTCATTTCAGGGCTCCTTATTTATAGGATGTAGCACTATTTACCACTCCCTTTTACAACTCTTCACCTCGTTGCTGTTTAAGCATCCTTTCTCTCAGCTCCACCCACAAACTAATTCGTGTCGATTTACCTACTCGCTTACCCTCACCACGTTGCTTGGCAAGCCATAATCCATCACCATTAAAGTTATAGACAGGTAATAAATCTTTACGCTGTGATGCAGGGACTATCTCTCCTATTAAATTATCTAATACCAATGGAATACGCTGGCCTTCAGGAAAGTAACTCAACACCATATGCGCCTGATTAAGGCTCAAGGCTTTAACGTAGGTAATCCGCATTTTTTTATCAGCCACACCAAGCAAACGTAAGGTGAAGTATTTTGCAATAGAAAAATCTTCACAATCACCAGCCCCTGATGCCATAAACTCAACAGGTGTCGCCCAATAATCTTCTTTTTTCCAGTGATCAATATCGTTAACAAAGCCTAACTGATTAAAAAATGTATTAACGGCCTTGAGTTTTTCAGACTCAGGTAAATGCTGGCTTTTTTCTACTAACTGTTGCCATTGCTTTAACCGATTCACGGCTGTTTGGCCATAGCTTGTTTGAACCTGCTGCAATAATGCCTGAGATAAACTCAGCTCATTTGCCCAGGTTAAGCTCAGCAAGCCAGCAATGGCGAGGAAGAGTCCTAATTGATGCTTAGTTCTTGCAGCTATTCCTAGCGTTACCACTCATTCCCCCTAACCTGCTTTATATAAGGAAGTTAGTCAGGCACTTAGCTGTCATAGAGAAGCAGTGACTTGCGTCTTAAGCCACCACTGTAAATAAGCATAGTCAAAGAGGAGTAGGTAAAGGAGATTACTTAGACTGGCCTTGTTTGATCAGATCAGCTATTTCCTTCAGGCCAGGGTGATCAGGCTTAATCTGCTGGGCTTTTTCCAGGTACTCGCTGGCTTTTCCCCAACGCTGTTGTGTAGCCGCCCGATGCGCCCATATAAAATATTGCTCTACGATTTGCTCAACGCCCTGATTTGCTTCAACGTTATCAGGTTGTAAGCGAATTACTTCACGATAATAACCTAAAGCATTATCGCCTTCTGGTGTAGTTAGACGCCGTTCCTTGAAGGCGTCCTCTGCCTCTAGTAAAAGCCAAGCTATTTGGGTTTGAAGGCGACTCTGCTCCTTCTCAGGTTGGCTATCGTCGGTCTGCTGAGCATCAGCAAATTCAACTAATGGTTGACAGCCAGCAAGGGTAACAGCCATAAAGGCTGACAGCCAAAAAAGTACTACGTTATGCAGCATAGTAATAATTATCCAGTTGCTTTATATGACTTAAGCGAGTTTATTGTGTCCAATATTAAGTAATAGGTGAATAGTTGAGTCAAACCTCGCTATAACCTATAACTTACAAGAAAACCAATGACTGTAAACCATGTTGCTTACTCACCACGGAATCGCCATTTTGTAAGATGCATTAAAGGGCCCTCAATTTTATTATGACTGAGCTTGTAGTAAAGCCATCAACCACTTCACAAACTGCACGTTTAAAGGATCATTTCGCCCAACGCGTTACAAATCGCGCCCGCCATGTTATTGAATGTTGGCACCGACTTAATAAAGAACACTGGTCAAAACAGTGGCTAGCTGAGTTTCAACGAGCCAACGAAAAACTGCTGAAATATGCAGAACGCTTTAAACAGCAAGCTCATTCCGATATTGCCAGGCAAATCAGTAAAGTTTTACAAGACTTCAATGAAGAAAAAGCCCCTAACAGCGACGTTATCCGCCACCTCAACGACCTAATTATCAAGCTCAGTTACACTGCCCTGCGTAAAGGTGATACGTCTATTGAAATTGGCTCAATTCCTACCAGCAAGCCGGTTTATATAGGCCTTAACCACTTCAGCATGGCCACCAAACTGCTGAAGCAAATGGAGTATTTTGGCTTAAGAGCGAAAGTATTTCACACCCATGATGAGTTTATGAAGGGGTTTGAAAACCGCTATCCCGCCGTAATCGTTATCGATGTTGACTTTGGTGGAGAAAAACGAGCAGGCATTGAGCTAATCAACAATATCCAGGCTCAAATAGAAACTCCGATCCCTATTCTGTTTTATTGTGACGAAGATGACAACATTCTTACTCGCTTAGAGGCAGCACGAGCAAATGGCTGTGAGTTTTACACCCATGGTTTAGAAGCTGGCCATGTAATCGAGCGGATTGAGCAACTGACCAGAATTACCCTTAACGACCCCTACCGTGTACTAATTGTTGATGACTCCAAAGCCCAGGCTTACTTCACCCAAAGCACCTTAAATAAGGCAGGTATTATCACCCAGGTAGTCACTAAACCCCTGGAAGTGATGGATGTTCTGGAAAAGTTTGATACTGACTTAATTATCATGGATATGTACATGCCAGACTGTAATGGCATGGAACTATCCAAGGTAATCAGACAGCAGGAAAAGTACGTCAGTATTCCTATTATTTACCTGTCGGCAGAAGGAGATATTGATAAGCAGCTCGTTGCGATGGGTGAAGGTGGTGATGATTTTTTAACCAAACCTATTAAGCCCCGTCACCTGATTATGACAGTACGAAATCGTGGTGAGCGGGCAAGAACATTACTGTCAAGAATGATCCGCGATAGCTTAACTGGCTTATATAACCACACCTATACCTTGCAGCAGCTGCAAACTGAAGTCATGCGAGCTGAAGAGTATGAACATCCACTGGTCTTCGCCATGATTGACATTGATAAATTCAAAAGCGTCAATGACACCTATGGCCACCCAATGGGTGATCGAGTGATCAAAAGTCTTGCTCTATTCCTGAAGCAACGCTTAAGAAAAACCGATACGATAGGCCGCTATGGCGGTGAAGAGTTTGCCATAATTTTACCTAATACTGGACAACAGGCTGCCGTTGGCCTACTAGATGATATTCGCGAGCACTTTTCGCAAATGAAACAGCCCGCTCATCCGACTGACTTACAAGTTACTTTTAGTTGTGGCTTAGCAATGTTTGATGGAAGTAATGGTGAACAGCTTTCAGCACAAGCAGACAAGGCGCTTTATGCAGCCAAAAATGGTGGCCGAAACTGTGTAAAAGTGTATCAGGCCAGCCAAAGCTAGTTGTTTAGTTAGATTTTTTTCTACTCGTTTATTATCCCATGTTATTCTCTTTCTCCAATTAGCGCTTGCTGATGTTTATCTGAAAGTTTTTCTTTGGCTAGCCGCTCTGATAAATAATAGAAGGTAGCGCTTTTGAGCAGTGTACTCATAAATACCTGAACTGGAACCACAACATAAAAACTTAGTCAAACGTCGTTAAATCATCAGCCCATAAAAACTACTGGAAGAACCTGGATATGTATCGGCTTTCCCATTTTTGTCTTATCTTTTTCTGCTTCTTTTCAGTTAATTTACAAGCCGGACTTGATGATTTATTCGGAAGTAATGATAACCCAGCCAATTATCTTGGTGACGCGGAGTTCTTACCTGTTGAAGAGGCCTTCCAGGTAAGTGGTCAACTGGTTAACCAAGAGGCCCACATTACTGTTAAAGTTACTCCCCAGCACTACCTTTACAAAGACCGTTTCCGCTTCCAGTCACTCTCTGAAGGGGTAAGCCTAAAAGAGCCGATCTACCCTAAAGGTGAGCTTAAATTCGACCAATTTGCCCAAAAAGACCTGGAAGTTTATCCAACAGATGTCGTAGTAAAAATTCCCCTCAGCCAAACCAAGGATATTGTTGAAGTCGCTGTCACTTTTCAAGGCTGTGCAGATGCTGGTTTATGCTACCCTCCACATACCATTAACTTAGCTTTAACACCAGAGAACACAACATCAACAGAAACCTCAGCGACAACCAATGACCCCCTATCGACTAATAAATCTTCCAGACAAGTTACTGCAGCGCCTCCCTCAGAAGAGTCACAACTTTTCTCTCTGCTTTCATCCGGCAGCTGGGCTCTGATTGTTTTCTCGTTTATTGCTGGAGGTATTGCCCTAAGCTTTACCCCTTGTGTACTACCCATGGTGCCTATTCTTTCCAGCTTGATTATTGGCCAGCAACAGCAGTCTAGCTCTCAAAGCCGAAGTCTGTGGCTAAGTATTACTTATGTAGCAGGAATGAGCCTAGTCTATACATTACTTGGCGTATTAGTGGGCATGTTAGGGATTAGCTTCAATCTGCCAGCCAAACTGCAATCTGCATGGGTATTGGTGCCATTTGCAATCTTTTTTGCACTGCTTTCACTTAGCATGTTTGGTCTCTACACCTTAAGCTTGCCGCAGTTTTTACAGGCAAAAGTACACGCTATGAGTGAACAGCAAAAAGCAGGGGCTTTTACTGGTGTGTTTATTATGGGGATGTTATCAGCTGTTATGGTTTCCCCTTGTGTCTCAGCCCCTTTAATAGCTGCATTAACTTATATCAGCCAAACGGGTGATCCACTGATTGGAGGTGTTGCACTGTTTAGCTTGAGTATTGGGATGGGTATCCCACTGATCTTAATTGGCGCAGGTGCAGGCAGCTTACTACCTAAAGCAGGCGCCTGGATGAACGCTGTGAAAAATGTATTTGGCGTTATGCTACTAGCAGTTGCCGTGTGGATGCTGGAAAGGATACTGCCAGGCCCTGTTACCCTAGTGCTTTGGGCTGCATTATTAATTGGCAGTGCTGTGTATATGGGGGCACTTCAGTTTGAAAGAACCAAAGGCTGGTCTGCTTTATGGCAGTCTCTGGGTATTGTCATGATGATTTATGGGGTTTGCTTAATTATTGGTGCCGCTCAAGGCCAGCAAGACCCACTTCGCCCCCTATCTTTTGCCAGCAAGGTGAGCGCAAGCCCTACCAACAACAACCAGGGCTTCACTAAAATTTACACAACCCAGGAGTTACAGCAGGCACTAGCTAAAGCTAAAAATCAGCAAAAACCTGTTATGGTTGATTTATATGCCGACTGGTGTATTTCCTGCAAAGTCATAGAGCGCGAAGTATTTCCTGCAGAAAATGTGAAACCTCTTCTTAGCCAATTTTCATTGATCAAGCTTGATATCACCGCTTTCAATCAAAACCAACAACAGCTGCTCAAACAATACTCAATTTTTGGCCCACCAGCGCTGCTATTCTTCAGCCGAACCGGTGAAGAATTAGCAAATCTTCGTGTACAGGGAGAGATAACCGCTAACTCCCTGGAAAATCACTTAAGATCGACGCTAAATCGCAGCTAACTCCTGCAAGCTTGAACATTTGCTTCTATAATTACCAGTTCAGCCCTAAAAATGGATAAAGTTACGCGATCTTGCATACAATATTAGAGATTTTGCGTTCAAAGTCTTTAATCATGCAAATAGTGGACAGCGGCTGCCATTTTATGCACAATCGGCCGTTACATTTTTGATCATTAACTCTGTCATTACCCGTTACTGTCAGCATAAACCAGTTAATAAGGTAACTGCTGGCAGCAGTTGAGTATGACCTCAGTCGGCATGATTTGTAGTACAAGCGGAGACAGCTCAAACTCTGAGAGCCTTAACTTATGGCAACAATCTTAGTGCTGCACGGGCCTAATTTAAATTTATTAGGCACTCGGGAACCAACTATTTATGGTTCAACTACTTTAGATGATATCAACCAGACCCTGACCACTCAGGCCGTTGATCATGGTCATCACCTGCAAACACTGCAAAGTAATGCAGAGTACGAGTTAATTGAACGGATTCATGACGCAAAGCGTGAAGGGGTTAACTTTATTATTTTTAATCCTGCGGCTTTTACGCATACGAGCGTGGCACTGCGCGATGCATTATTAGGGGTAGAGATTCCTTTTATCGAGGTTCACCTTTCTAACGTCTATCAACGTGAACCTTTTCGGCATCATTCTTACTTTTCGGATGTTGCTGTTGGGGTAATTTGCGGGCTGGGTAATCAAGGCTACGAGCTAGCACTACAAGCAGCCATCAAACAGCTAGAAAACTAAGAGCTAAAGAGGCACACCTGCTGCATTTTTTAGCGCTTTGCAAAACTTAAGACCAAACAAAAATTTAAAACCAGTAAAAGCACAACAAATATCAGTACGTCACTGTTTTGTTTTTGCTTCAACAATAAGTTCAATTTATCCGAGATGACGCTATGGATATTAGAAAAGTAAAAAAACTGATCGAGTTACTAGAAGAGTCTGGTATTGATGAACTGGAAATCAAAGAGGGTGAGGAGTCAGTTCGTATTAGCCGACACGCTAACTCACCTATGATTGCTCCTGCTCAATACGCAATAGCTGCACCAGCAGCGCCAGCGCCTATTGCTGCGGCAGCAGCTCCAGCGGAAACAAAAGAAGAGTCTACACCTGCTGCCAAGCCAACAGGCCACCAAGTAACTTCACCGATGGTAGGTACTTTTTACCGCGCACCTTCTCCTAGCTCACCTGCTTTTGCTGAAGTTGGCCAACATGTTAAAGCTGGCGATGTTTTGTGTATTGTTGAAGCAATGAAAATGATGAACCAAATCGAAGCTGACAAAACAGGCACAATCGAAGCCATTTTGGTGGAAAACGGTCAACCTGTAGAGTTTGATCAGCCGCTGTTTACCATCGTTTAAACCGACTCGACAGTAGCAGGATACCCACCATGCTTGAGAAAGTACTCATTGCCAACCGAGGGGAAATTGCACTACGGATTTTACGAGCCTGCAAAGAGCTTGGCATCAAAACCGTTGCAGTCCACTCTAAAGCGGATGAATCACTAATGCATGTACGCTTAGCAGATGAAAGCGTTTGCATTGGTCCAAACAACCCCACTGAAAGCTACTTAAATATTCCGGCTCTTATTAGCGCAGCAGAAGTTACTGATGCTGTCGCTATCCACCCAGGCTATGGGTTTTTAGCTGAAAATGCTGACTTTGCAGAGCAAGTAGAGAACAGCGGCTTTACCTTTATTGGCCCATCACCTGATGTGATTCGCTTAATGGGTGACAAAGTGTCCGCCATTAAAGCTATGCAAAAAGCAGGTGTTCCCACCGTACCTGGCTCAAATGGCCCACTAACGGGTGACAAAGAGCGCTCTCTTGCCATTGCCCGTGATATTGGCTATCCAGTTATTGTTAAAGCATCTGGTGGTGGCGGTGGTCGTGGTATGCGAGTTGTTCATAGTGAAGCCCACTTACTTAGTGCAATTAATGTTACCCAATCTGAAGCCTTGGCTGCTTTTGGTAATGAAATGGTTTATCTGGAAAAATTTCTGGAAAACCCACGCCACGTTGAAGTTCAAATACTCGCCGATGGCCAGGGTAATGCCATTCACTTGGGTGATCGAGACTGTTCACTGCAACGTCGCCATCAAAAGGTTATTGAAGAAGCACCAGCCCCAGGTATTCCTGAAGAAGCGCGCCACGACATTGCTATGCGCTGTGTAAATGCCTGTATTGAAATTGGCTATCGTGGTGCAGGTACTTTTGAGTTTTTATACGAAGATGGCAATTTCTACTTCATTGAAATGAACACTCGGGTTCAGGTTGAGCACCCAGTATCTGAAATGGTGACTGGGGTCGACATTGTGAAAGAGCAACTATTGGTTGCTAGTGGCCAACCTTTAAGTATCAAACAAGAAGATATCACTATTAAAGGTCATGCCATTGAGTGTCGAATCAATGCTGAAGACCCCAAAACCTTTATGCCATCACCTGGTGAGATTAAACACTTCCATGCTCCAGGCGGTATTGGAATTCGTGTCGATTCTCATTTATATAGTGGTTATAAAGTCCCTCCTTATTACGACTCGCTCATCGCTAAAGTCATTAGCTATGGTGAGACCCGAGAAGTTGCCCTGGCTAGAATGCGTCACGCGCTAGATGAGCTGGTTGTGCATGGTATTCGTACTAATGCTCCACTACATGCAGAGCTGGTAAGAGATGCTAATTTCGCCAAAGGTGGGGTTAATATTCATTATCTGGAACAAAAGCTATCTCAGTAATCTGTAGATAGTCATTGAGGCGAGCTTAGTTAAGCTCGCCTCAATGACTACTCAAGCTAAAAGCTATCCCCTCATGCCCTGGATTCAAGTCAAACTGGATACAACCCGCGACCAAAGCGAAGCACTGGAAGATTTACTGCTGGCAATTGGCGCCAAAGCCGTTACTTTACAAGATGGCCAAGACCAACCAGTTTTTGAGCCAGCCTTAGGTACAACCCCACTTTGGGACAGTACCCAGGTCATTGGCCTGTTTGAGGCAAATACAGAAGTGGATTTGGTATTGGCATTTTTAGCTAATGAACTTAGCCCACTGCCACTACCCAATTGCAAAGTAGAAATAGTTGAGGATAAAGACTGGGAGCGGGAGTGGATGGACAACTATCATCCTATCCAATTTGGAAAAAGGCTCTGGGTTTGCCCCAGCTGGCGAGAAACTCCTGATCCTAGTGCAGCTAACTTGATTTTGGACCCCGGCCTGGCATTTGGTACTGGCACTCACCCTACCACAGCGCTGTGTTTAGAGTGGCTAGGCAACAATGAAATAGCTAATCAACAAGTGATTGACTATGGCTGCGGCTCAGGGATCTTAGGTATTGCTGCATTAATTCTTGGGGCTACCAATGTAGCTGCTATTGATAATGACCCCCAAGCATTAGAAGCAACGATTGCCAATGGTCAGCGCAATAATATAGCAGCTAATCGTTTACACACATTCTTACCTGAACAAGCACCTGATCAACCTATAGACATTATGCTAGCGAATATCCTAGCAGGGCCTTTAATCAACCTTGCCGAACGGTTAGCTTCTTTAACCAAAACAGGTGGTAAAATCTTGCTTTCAGGCATCCTCAAAGAGCAAGCTGAAACTGTCATAGCGTGCTATAGCCAGTGGTTCACAATGGAGCCACCAACTATCAGGGAAGACTGGGTAAGCATTTGCGGAGTGAAAAACTAATTTATTCAGGTTATATCACTGTTATTTGCTGCTGACTGCTATTTGCCGTTGTGAGTAGCAACTACAAACTTAAACCTTAATGGAAACACCTTGCAAATATGAGGTCATATTTTTAGCCAACGCTAGTAATTGTAGTGTCTATAAAGCGAACATAAAAACTGCGAATACCTACACAATACTGGCTATTATTACTAATCATTAGTTAAGATATACCCCATGTGTAGGGCTTAGCCACCCACATTGGGTATAACACCAATTCAGTCGCTGGGAAGTTACGCGTACTATGGCAGAAACCTGGGTAACCCGCTGTCCTCAATGTGGCACCTCCTTTAGGTTAACCAAAAGCCAACTTAATGCCGCCAACGGCTCTGTACGTTGTGGTTCCTGCCTGCATGTATTTCTTGCAACCAACTACTTAGTTTCTGAAAAACAGTACTCCCAACAGCCCTCCGCTGTTAGCTCACCAGAAAACCTATCATCATCAAACCATCAGCCTTCATCACCACAAGTCGATTATGACGAACTGGGCAGCGACAACGACCTGTTGATTCATGATGACATGGATGAAAATGGTGATACTGATCTTAGTGATGAAATGCTGGCGATTGAAAACAAGCCTGAGCCAAGCTCTTCACCTACCAGCAAACCCACTACTGACCATGCACTCAATAATAACACCGATGAGTCCTGGGCTCTGGCACTATTAGAAGAGCTAGAACAAGAAGAACAGCGAGAAGCAGACGTTATAAACCAGCACTCTACCCAAAAAAAAACTCAGGAACACAAATATACTCCTGCACCTCAACCTGCGGTAACCAGAAAGCCTCAGCCCACAGCTGCGCCAGCAATCAAGATCAGCAAACCAGCTACTGAAGTAGCTGAACCTAAAATTGCCAACAAACAGCATATAGAAACAGCAGTAGCACCTCCCAAACCGACTACTATTGAGCCACCTACTAAACCACCAGAAGCCATAGACAAAAAACAGCCACAACCCGAAATAGCCGCTACAAATGACCATGATGACCTATTAGGAGACCTTAAAGCAGATCCTATTGAGCTGGTTTACCCCAGCAAGTTTGCCTGGTTGAGAAAACTCGGCTGGTTATCTGTCAACCTGATAGCCATTGCAGCTATTATCACCCAACTCGCTTGGTATAACTTCGATGAATACGCGACTAAACTCCGTTGGCGCCCATATTATGCAACCGCTTGCAAATTACTTGGTTGCCAACTTCCACCACTGGTTGATGTAGGCAAAGTAATCAGCCGCAAGCTGATTGTGCGAAGCCACCCCAAATTCCAAAACGCTTTAGTTATTGATACTGTCATCATTAATAAGGCTAGGTTCCAACAACCTTTTCCAGTTATTGAGTTCAGTTTTTCAGACTTAAGTGGTCAGCTGGTTGCTACCAGACAATTTGAACCTGATGAGTATTTATCAGGAGAAGCGGCAGGCTTGACGATGATGCCCTCAAATGTACCAGTCAGACTATCTATTGATGTAGTAGACCCAGGCCCGACCGCTGTTAACTACAATATCAGCTTTACTCCAAATCCTAACTAACATTAGGCGCTTACCACTTGCAGGCTGAGCGGATTTTTCACCGTTTTCTCATGCATAGCTAAAGTAATAGCCCACTAATATGGCTTGGCAGTGTGTTTTAGAGCAACCACTAGAATGAGCCGACTAATGAGCAAATCTCAGTAAACTAGCCAACTTACAGCATTTACTTAACCTAGCTACTGATATCCACAAGATTACTGACTTTAAAACAAACAATTTTTTCTTTCAGGTGCTTTATCCATAGCCAGCAACAGAGTATGATAGCCACCCCTTCCAATCAGTGAAGACGAACCCTAAAACCTAATCGCTATTCAATCAATCAATAGTATCTGATATGTTTGATTGATGAGTCGATTTGTTTGTAATTTAATCAGGTACTAAAGGCAAACAGTGTTTCAAATTGGCCCCTATGCAATTGAGCCACCTGTTGTACTTGCACCCATGGCAGGTGTAACTGACAGGCCCTTTCGGCAGCTATGCAAACGCATGGGGGCAGGCCTAGTCGTATCTGAAATGGTAACGTCAGATACCCGCTTATGGCACAGCAGAAAATCTCAGCTTCGCCTGGATCATACAGGGGAAACTGAGCCTCGCTCGGTGCAAATTGCGGGTGGTGACCCAAAGATGATGGCTGAAGCAGCAGCTATGAACGCCGATCGAGGCGCTCAAATCATTGATATTAATATGGGCTGTCCTGCTAAAAAAGTATGTAATAAAGCAGCAGGTTCAGCGTTACTGAAAGACGAACAATTAGTAGAAGCTATTTTAAAAGCGGTTGTTCAGGCTGTCCCCCTACCGGTCACCCTGAAAATACGCACCGGTTGGGATCAAGCAAACCGCAATGGTACAACCATTGCCAAAATTGCTGAGGACTGCGGTATCGCTGCACTCGCTGTACATGGCCGAACTCGTGCTTGTGGCTATAAAGGCGAGGCAGAATACGACACCATCGCAGCAATCAAACAATCGATCTATATCCCGGTTATTGCCAACGGTGATATACGATCACCTGAACAAGCCAAAGCGGTTTTAGATTACACCGGTGCTGACGCGGTAATGATCGGCCGGGCTGCTCAAGGGCGGCCCTGGCTATTTCAAGAAATTAACCATTTCCTGCAAACAGGCTCACATTTACCGCCTCCCAGCCTCAGTGAAATCAAAGCGATACTGCTCACACATTTGGATCACCTGTATCAGTTTTATGGCAACTATATGGGGATACGTATTGCTCGAAAACACGTCGGCTGGTATTTGGCAGCGCAACCTGGTGGTAGCTGTTTTCGCAAACAGTTTAACCAGCTTGAAACAATAAGTGCTCAGCGCGCCTGCGTTCAGGAGTATTTTGAACGTTTAATTAACGGAGAGGACATTGCGGCATGACTGCATCTGAAACTACTTCTCAAGAACAAGCTCACTCTGCAACTGAAAACCTTGAGCTTCGCCAACACTTGACTAGCCCAGAGCAAGAGTCACAGACATTACGTGACAGTGTAGAAAAAGCTCTTAGCAATTATTTTTCTCACCTTGAGGGCCAGACAGTAACTGACGTTTATCAAATGGTACTTTCTGAAGTTGAGGCTCCACTTCTGGAAGTAGTCATGGGCTATGTCAAAGGTAACCAAACCAAAGCTTCACAAATTCTTGGCTTAAACCGAGGCACGCTTCGGAAAAAGCTAAAGCAGTATGGCCTGCTATAATTAGTTCAAAAAACAAAAGGCGGATTTTATCCGCCTTTTTTATTTAACTTTAAAAAAATCTGCCACTCTGTAATATCGCTATGCACACTCCAACTATTCGACGCGCTTTAATTAGTGTTTCTGATAAAACCGGCATTGTAGAGTTTGCCTCTGCACTTCACCAACATGGTATTGAAATCCTCTCTACTGGCGGCACCTTTAAACTGCTTAAGGAGCAATCGATTCCAGCTGTTGAAGTTTCTGACTACACAGGCTTCCCTGAAATGATGGATGGCCGAGTAAAAACCTTACACCCCAAAGTACATGGTGCCATTTTGGGCCGCCGCGGTCAGGATGACCAGATTATGGCTGAGCACGGCATCCAAGCTATCGATTTAGTTGTTGTCAATCTCTATCCCTTTTCCCAAACCGTTGCAAAGCCAGACTGTTTACTAGCCGATGCCATTGAAAATATCGACATTGGCGGCCCAACCATGGTGCGTGCAGCAGCGAAGAATTATAAAGACGTCGCTATCGTTGTTAATAGCACCGACTATTCAGCCGTATTAAATGAGCTGACTGAAAATAACCATGGTTTGAGTGACCGCACTCGCTTCGACTTGGCAGTAAAAGCCTTTGAACATACAGCGGGTTATGATGCTGCTATTGCCAACTACTTAGGCAAACAAGTATTGCTGTCAGGTGATCAGACTACCGCTTTTCCCCGCACTCTAAACTTGCAGTTCAATAAAGTAGAAGATATGCGCTATGGCGAAAACCCTCACCAACAGGCTGCTTTTTATAGGGAAGCAGACCCAGTAGAAGCCAGCGTCGCTACTGCTAAGCAATTACAAGGTAAGGCTCTCTCCTTCAATAACGTAGCTGATACTGATGCCGCTTTAGAATGCGTAAAATCCTTTGCTGAGCCTGCCTGTGTCATTGTTAAGCATGCCAACCCCTGTGGGGTTTCCGTTAGCAGTGATATTCTGCAAGCTTACAACCTGGCCTACCAAACTGATCCCACCTCAGCTTTTGGTGGCATTATTGCTTTTAACCGACCACTAGACTCTCTCACTGCTCAAGCCATTATCGAGCGCCAGTTTGTTGAAGTCATTATCGCCCCTGACATTGATGAACCAGCTTTAAACATCCTTAGCCAAAAGCAAAATGTGCGAGTGCTTCAGTGTGGTGAGCTACCACAGATACCTAGCCCGCAGCTTGATTACAAAAGGGTAAATGGTGGGATATTGGTTCAAGGTAGCGACATCCATCAAATCAGCATAGAAGATTTAAACGTTGTGACTGATCGCCAGCCTACTCAAGAAGAGCTGACAGACCTTCAGTTTGCCTGGAATGTAGCAAAGTTTGTGAAGTCCAATGCAATCGTCTATGCCAAGAATGGCCAAACCATTGGCGTGGGCGCAGGACAAATGAGCCGGGTGTACAGTGCCAAAATTGCTGGTATTAAAGCCAAAGATGAAAATTTAACCGTTGCTGGCTCCGTCATGGCATCAGATGCCTTTTTCCCTTTTAGAGATGGTATTGATGCAGCCGCAGCTGCCGGAATTACCGCAGTGATTCAGCCTGGCGGTTCAATGCGCGATGAGGAAGTCATCCAAGCTGCCAATGAAGCTGGCATGGCTATGGTGTTTACTGGGGTTCGTCATTTCCGTCACTAAGGTTAGATAACAGAATGAAAGTATTAATTATTGGTAGTGGTGGGCGTGAACATGCCCTGGCCTGGAAAGTAGCTCAAGATGAACAGGTCACTGAAGTGTTTGTTGCCCCCGGTAATGCAGGTACCACACTGGAGCCAAAGCTTACCAATGTAGCGATTGATGTTTTAGCGATTGATAAGCTATTAGCTTTTGCTCAGGCCAATGATATTGGTCTAACCATTGTTGGCCCTGAAGCACCATTAGTGGCAGGCATCGTCGATGCTTTCGAAGCAGCCGGTTTAGCTTGTTTTGGTCCTTCTAAAGGAGCAGCTCAACTAGAAGGCTCAAAAGCCTTTACCAAAGACTTCTTAGCCAGACATCAAATCCCCACTGCGGAATACCAAAACTTCACCGAAATTGAGCCCGCTAAAGCCTATATTCGCGAAAAAGGTACCCCTATTGTAATTAAGGCCGATGGTTTAGCTGCTGGTAAGGGCGTTATCATTGCCCAAACTGAAGCTGAAGCGTTTGCTGCTATTGATGATATGTTGGCAGGCAATGCCTTTGGTGAAGCTGGCCACCGCGTGGTTGTGGAAGAGTTTCTGCAAGGGGAAGAAGCCAGTTTTATCGTGATAGTTGATGGTGAACAGGTTTTACCACTGGCAACTTCACAAGACCATAAAGCCCGCGATGATGGCGACAAAGGCCCAAACACAGGTGGAATGGGTGCTTATTCTCCAGCGCCAGTCGTTACTCCAGCAATTCACCAGCGTGCCATGGAAGAAGTGATTATGCCAACCGTTCGCGGTATGGCTGCTGAAGGTAATCGCTACCGTGGTTTTCTTTATGCTGGCTTAATGATAGCTGAAGACGGCACACCTAAAGTGCTGGAGTACAACTGCCGGTTTGGTGACCCAGAAACGCAGCCAATTATGATGCGCTTAAAATCTAGCCTGGCAGAACTCTGCCTATCGGCCATTCAAGGCAACTTGCATCAGACCAAGTGTGACTGGGATCAACGAGCAGCACTAGGTGTAGTAATGGCGGCTGGCGGCTATCCAGAGAACTATGCCAAGGGTGACATAATCAATGGTTTAAACAACGTTACTGATGCCAAGGTTTTTCATGCAGGCACCAAACAGCAAGATAACCAGGTTGTCACCAATGGCGGTCGGGTGCTCTGTGTTACTGCGCTAGGTAAGACTGTCCAACAAGCTCAGCAAGCGGCCTATAAGGCAACCCAGCAAATTTCCTGGAATAATGTCTACTACCGAAAAGATATTGGTCACAGGGCTATTGCAAGAGAGCAAGCTAAGTCATAATACACAAGCAACCTACCACCCAGTCTATATTGTCACTAATAATAACTGAGTGGTAGCCTAAAAAAGTAGCATAAGCTTATGAAATCTATAGGTTAAACAACCTTTTCACATTCGTTATAATGGTAATTTAGTCTAGAAGGGATATCGCTCGTGCACAGGTCTGAAGTAAAGGCTAATCGCCACAACATGCTCCGATACCTGCTTGCGATATTACTCTGGGCTTGCCTACCTGTAACAGCTGAAGTTGTTATCAACAATACTAATTACCAAATCGATCTAGCCAACTACTTTGAAACCTACGAAGACAAACAAGCACAGCTGACTATCGACCAGGTAAAGTCAGAAGGCTACACCCATCGATTTGCCCCTTACCGGCAAAAGTTTTTCCAGTTTGAGCAAAGCCCATCAGCAACTTGGCTTCGTACAGCGATTCATAACAATACTGCTACTGCTCAGTCACCTTTTATCACCTTAGTAGGGACCGACCTCTACTGGGTTGATGCTTATATTGAGCAAGATAACCAGCTAAAAAAAGTAACCTCCAGTAATCAACATCAAACGAATGGCCCACTGACCAGCCACCACCGTTTGCTCATTCCATTACACTTAGCCCCAAACCAAACAGCGATTATTTTTCTCCGCGTCCAGCCCCAGCAGGCTCTTCATTTTGCCAGCCATTTAAAGTCACCCACCCAGGCCCTTGTCAGCAGTAATCGTAACCAATGGCTAAGTGGGCTATTATTTGGCCTTTTTTGTTGTGTAGCGATATATAACCTGCTGGCATTTTTTCATTTAAAAGAACGCAACTTTTTGTATATGTTTGCCTTGGTTAGCTGCTCTTTGATATTCCAGGGCACTTGGCAAGGGGTATTCAGCCAATTTAGCACCCTATCTGTTGCATCCCAATCACAACTCAGTGATATCGCTCTGTTACTTGGCTGCGCCTTTGCTAGTCACCTTAACCGTCGCTACTATCAAATAGGCATCGACCACCCCAAATTAGACCTGTATTTTGCCTGGCTTTGCGGCCTGTGCCTGCTTGCCACACTATTTGGCATCTTGTTTCCCGCTTGGCAGCCCACCGAGCTGAGCTTGTGGCTAACCAGTTTTATCGTGTTGAATATTTTTGGTTGCTCCCTGTATTACTTAAAACAGGGAAATAAATATGCCCGCTTTATGCTAGCCGCTCAGTCTCCGTGCGCATTAGCAATTTTGATTAATATTGCTCTCACTCTCAATATTATTCAGCTAGCGCCGTATAAAGCTGACTGGCTATTACTCAGTATTACCAGCTTAACTTTATTCGGTGTTTCTTATGCATTTAGCTTACAGTTTCATTTACAAGCCAAGGAGAAACTAGCGGCTGCCGAGCAGCTTACCAGACGCCCAAATAATCAGCTGAATCAAGCAGATTTTCTTGGCAAGGTTAGTCATGAATTACGCGGCCCAATGAATGGTATCCTGGGAATGAGTGAATTGCTGATGGATACCAGCCTTACCCCAAAACAACAGGACTATGCCAATACTATTTACCATGCTGGGAATGAGCTGCTTAACCAATTAAATCAAATGCTTGATATCAGCCGCTTAGAGCAAGATACTCTCAAGCTGGAAAAGGTTGATTTTGAGTTACCAGGGTTAATCGAAGCGTGTGTTAATATGTTCAGGCTAACCGCTGAGCAGCGTGGCATTGAGCTGATCAGCTATCTACAACCCGATGTTCCCGCTGTTATTAATAGCGACCCAAACCGGCTTCAGCAAATAATGCTTTCGTTGTTAAACCATGCACTCAAGCAAACGAATGCAGGTGAAATATTACTGGCAGGAACAGCTGAGCAAAGCGAGCAGGGTCAACAATTACGCATTGTTATTAAAGATACCAGTGAAGGCATGAGCCAATTTGAAAGACAGCAGTTGTTAACTAAAAAAGTGACGACAACTGAATTACTTAGCAGCAGCCAGCCGGATATTGCCATTGGTATTATTGTCGCCAAAGCACTAATTCAAAAAATGGGGGGTACCTTTGGTATCAAGAGTGAAATAGGTATAGGCACCACCTTTTGGTTTACCCTGCCACTTACGCCTGTAAAACAGGCTAAGCAACCACAACAGGACTTCGACTTTAAGGGTATTCGCGTACTGGTTGTGGATGATAATGAAACCTGCAGAAAAGTCCTTACCCAACAATGCCTAAGCCTAGGTATGGATGTAACATCTGCACAAAATGGCAAAGAAGCACTGGCTTTACTACGGACTAAAGCAAACCTACAAGCACATTATGATTTAGTGATTTTGGATCAAAATATGCCTGTTATGAACGGGCTACAACTGTCGGCAAAAATCAAAGAAGATCCAAACATCAGCAATGATGTTCTGGTAATCATGCTCACCGGCGTCAGTCATATGCCCAGCATTGTTGAAGCCAGAAATGCTGGCGTTAAGCGAATTTTAACCAAGCCTATTGCTCACTACACCCTAGAGAGCGCTCTGAAAGAAGAATTAGCCAAATTTCAGCCTCAATCTAGCACAATGGCAAAAGACTTTTTAACCCAACAAGAACTGCCACAAAACTTAAAAGTGCTGGTGGTTGAGGATAACCCCACCAGCGCAAAAGTCATCAAAGGTATGCTTGCCAAACTGAATGTAACTCCAGTGATAGCAGCTAATGGTAACGAAGCAGTTGAAGTATTTAAAAATAAGCGCTTTCAAATTATTTTTATGGACTGTGAAATGCCTATTATGGATGGTTTTGAGGCTACTGAGCGGATTCGCCAATGGGAGCAACAGCAACACCTATCCCCTACTCCCATTATTGCACTCAGTGCCCATGGAATACAGGATCAAAAGCAACGAATTGCAGCGGTAGGTATGAATGGACAGTTAACCAAACCCCTTGAGCTGGCAGCACTTCATGAAGTACTACAAATATGGGCACTACCTACAGCAGCCGAGCCCGTAGCCGAAAGCTAACCTCTCTCCATATCACACATCAAATGACTCAATAATCTGCCGCTCTTGATCATTTAAGGCTACTTGCCGGAATTGATCAATCGCTGCAGCAGTAACAGCAGCTGCAGGTTCTTCTGCTGTGGTAGCTATTGCAGGAGCATTACTAGGCTGCTCTGCAGCCACTTCATTAGCAGGAGGGTTAAGATTTGGGTTAGGAATTGTTACCCCCCCTGCTTGAGCATTTGCTTCACTGACAACAGTTATGTCATTTTCTGCATCAGCACTCACATTAATGGTTTGATCAGCCGTATCTACTTGGCCTTGCTGATTTTGATTAACTACTTGTTCACTTTCCTCATCGGCATCTGGAATAACTTCCCGAATATCAATGGCTAATACCACTTCATTGGTAAGTTCATTATTAGCAGGTTGATTTAAAGGTGCTTGAGATTGACTTACCACTGCCGATTGAGCACCTCCATTGGTAACCGCTGGTTGATTTGTGGGGGTATTGTTATCAGCAATTGTGTTTTGTGGGCTACCAGCTGCTTGTTGGGCTGGCTGTTGCACTGTTTGTGTAATTTCTTGTTGGGTTTGTACAGAGGTTTGCGTAGTCTCCCTTGCGCCTGCAACATTGGGCAGAGAACTGATCTCATTTTCAGCTAC